>NZ_CP006992.1:402500-585000 GCF_001542815.1 Methylobacterium sp. AMS5 | reverse complement strand
AACACCGAACAGGGCGTTTGTCCAGGCCCACCCGCGGTCCGGGTCGGAGAGCATCTGGATTTCGTCGATGACCGCGACATCGATCGGGCGGGTCAGGTCGGCCGTCTCGATCGTCCGGGCCGTATGGGTTGGTTCGAACTCGCCCAGCACTTCCTCGCCCGTGACCATGCCGGCCCGAAGGCCGCGCTCGCGCAGCGCCTCGTAGTTTTCAAGTGCCAGGAGCCGCAGCGGTGCCAGGTAGGCGCCGGTCGGGGCGGCGCTCAGCGCCTGGAGAGCCGCATAGGTCTTTCCCGAATTCGTGGGACCCATGTGGAAGAGGATGCGCCGGTTCAACCGGCGGGCGGCGGCGAATTTCTCGATATAGGCACCGAACCCGACTTGATCCCGCAGGCGCCGCAGGCGTGAGCCCTCGCGCGCCACGGCTTTTGCGCGCTGGCGGACCGGCGTGAGAGCATCCGCGAGGGAACGGGCTAGCCTCGGACCGAAGTTGAACGGGCGGGAGCGCAGCGAGCGGTCCAGATGCTCGAGATAGGCCGCCGCATCGGCGCCCACCTCGCGAAGATCGACGAGGATCTGAGACCTGAGCCGATCGACCGGCTTGCGCAGGTCGCGCGTGGTCTGGACTGCCATCTCCGTTACGGCAGCGCGCAGTTCTTCCAGCCGGCGCGTCGGATCGTTCCGCGCCGCCATGCCTTGGAGGATCTCGGCGATGATCGGGTCCGGCGCGGCATCGATACGCACGTCCATGCGGCCGGCATCGAGCAGCGGGATGCCGACCCGGACGGTCCAACGGATGCTCTGGTCCTTGGCCACAACCGCCTTGAGGGCAGGGACCGCTCGCTTGACGGCCGGAATGCCGGCCTCGATGAAGGCACGCGCCGTCTTCATCTCGCGCAGAGCGAGCGCCACACGCTCGTCCTCGACGGCCGCTCCGAATTCCGGCAGTTCGAGGTGGATGCGCAAAGCCTCGACATCGATGTCGGCCGGGGACAGGCCGAGACGGCCGGCGGCCTCGATCAAGCTTTCGGCTGTGGGGCGGAGACGCTTGCGGGCCATGCACTCACTCTCGACGACGTCTGTCCCGAAGCCGGATCTCTCGGCCTCACCTTGCTCCGTTCATAACCCGTTTTTGCCGGGGTGTTCTCCGGGGTGATGGAAGAAGGCGCCGGAGAAGGCCCCAAGGACAACACATGCCTCGAAAGCGTGATTCTCCGAAAGGTCAGCTGTGCTGCCAGAGCCGTATTCGTAGGCTGCCTTTCACGTGCGGAATCGCAGCCCAGAACAGGTGCTCGATCGGCCGCGACAAGGGGGTGCCGGTGACGAAGCTCGTCCTCTCGCAGAATTCCGATGGTCTCTGGACGGTTTCGACGGCAGGGCTTGTCGTCACGGGCTTGCGCCGACACGAGGCGGAGGCATTCATCGCGTCTTACGAGCGTTGTTCGGCCCGATCTGAGCTGCAGACATCATCGCGATGCTCGTGCCGATGATATGCTTTGATTGGTCGATCTCAACCAGAGCGCCCGTGCCCTTTTGGTAACAGTGCAGTTAACCATTTTCGCCTAAAAGGCCTGTTCATACCAATGGACAAGCCTTCATGACGAGAACTGCTCCGAAGCCGGCCGGCCGCAAGCCCGATGCTGCAAAGTTTGCGTCCTGGAGCGATTACGACCCGTACTTCTCGCCCCGCAAGGCGCCCGCCGGCTCACAGGGGAGACCGTCCGCCCCCGCTTTGAACCGCAGCAACAGCCCGTATTTCCCAAGATTGTCAGGCGTATCGCAGGGCTGATCGTCGGCTCGAGGCGAGGGGCCGTATCGGGCGCTGTATCCGTGTTGCCGGAGACACTGATGCCCATGAGCGCAGTACGCACACATCGACTTGGCATCGTGAAGCCTCGCCAATAGAGCATCGTGCTGGAAATCGAATCCAGGACCATGGTCTATCCTCTTGTTTTCGCATCATCTTTTTCCGAAAGCCGGAGGCCACCTTTCGGGATGATGCTCTCGGACGCCCACACGAAAAAGCCCCGCCGCGGCTGGGCCGGGCGGAGCAAGGTGGGATTTACGAAACCCGCTGGAGGCGGGCATGAGGTAGACGGGCAGTCAGGGGTGTTCAGTCCGGCGGCCCTGCCCCACGCGCAACGCACGCCGCGCGCATCCCTTCTGAATCATGGCGATGCCAACCGATTGGGCCAGCGCACCAGGAGCCGCGCTGAGCGCTTGAGGTCGAGCCGATCGATCAACGTCTGCTTTCCTACCGGACCACTCGTCCCGGCAGAATGTCGGCCTCAGGGGCGGCTGCGTCCCATTGGCGGTCTTGCTCCCGCAGTCGCTCCGCACGCTCGCGCGCACGCGTTGTCTCCGGCGTCGCCTCAATTTCGGGCGCAGCCGCAACGGACGTCACACGCGGCCGTTCCGGCAACAGCGCTCGGATGAGAGCCGCGGCGATCCTGTCGAGGTCGGGTGCGGGGAGATCGAGTTCTTCCCTGATATCGGCACACCGCTTCAAGGCCAGATCGGCGCAGGTCTCGCCGGCCCAGCCGAATCGTCCGCCCGGCATGGCGCGCAGCCGCTCCAGCCGCCGCCCGTCGGTCGCGGTGCCGTCATGGAAGGCTCTCGCGCCAGGGACCAACCGCGCGAGTTCACGGAGCAGATGGACCCGGATTGCGCAGACCCGCACCGGGCCGATCTTGCGCACCGCCATAAGCTCGACCGGCGACGCGAGCGCCAGCGCGGCCATGTCGGCGAAACCGGCCTTACGCAGCCGGGCCCGGAGCGAGGCCGTCAGCAGTCCGCGCCCGTAGCCGCCGGCAGCGAGGCGTTCGGCGGCTTTCTCTGACAGGCCGTCAAAGAGAGGCAGATGCGCAGAGACCTCGTCGAAGAGCGTGGGCTGGAGCTTTCTCATGCCTTGGCAGGATCGTTTCACCCGCTCCTACCGTGACCGCTCGTCGATGTCTCTGGCGTTGCACTCTGCCCGGGGCTGATGCTCGTTGCCCTCGGACGAGTTCGTTCCCTTATGCGGCACGCACATTGGCCAGGAATTTCTCGACCTCGGATCGCAGGACGGCTGACTGATCCGCGAGGCCGTCGGCGGCGGTTGCGACCGCTCGAGCGGCCTGGCCGGCGCCTTCGGCCTCCTGTGCGACCTCGGCGATATTGGTCGTCACCTCGACGGTTCCCGTCGAGGCCTGGGACATGCTGCGCACGATCTCCTGGGTGGTCGCACCCTGCTCCTCGATCGCGGTCGCGATGTTCGTCGTCACGCTGCGCATCGCCTGAATCTGCCCTGCGATGTCTTGGATCGCCTGCGAAGCACCCTCGGTTGCGCCCTGGATCGCGGTGATCTGCTGGCCAATCTCGTCGGTGGCCCGCGCCGTCTGGCTGGCAAGCTCCTTCACCTCGGCCGCGACGACCGCAAATCCGCGCCCGGCTTCGCCCGCACGGGCCGCCTCGATCGTGGCGTTGAGCGCCAGAAGGTTGGTCTGGCTGGCGATGGTCGAAACCAAACCGACCACGTCCCCGATGCGGGTCGCGGCTTGGGCGAGCGCGGCCATCGTCTCCTCGGTGCGGGAGGCGGCCTGCACGGCCGCAGCGGACATGCCGGTGGCCTGCTCTACTTGCCGGCCGATCTCTTGGACGGTCGCGCCGAGCTCTTCTGCCGCCGTCGCCACGGCATTGACGTTGCTGGCTGTCTGGTGGGCGGCGCCGGCGACGCTGGTCGAACGTTGCGCCGTCCCCGACACCGCGTTCTGCATCGTCGCGGCCGAGTTCTGCAGACCCGCGACGGCTTGTGCCACCCCGGCGACGATGCCCCCCACGGAGTGCTCGAAGCGGTCGGCGAGGTCGCGCAGGAGGGTGCGGCGCGCTTGCTCTTCGCGCAGCCGTGCGGCTTCCGTCGTCTTGAGCTGCTGGGCGGCCTCTTCCAGAGACATGTCGCGGATCGTCACCACGGCGCGGGCGATGTCACCGATCTCGTCCCGGCGTCGGCTGCCCGGCACCTCAGCCAGCGTCTCGCGAGCGGCGAGTGCGGTCAGGGCTCGGGTGAGCGCACCGAGCGGCCGGACGATCGAGCGGGCGAGGAGCAGCCCGAGGATGGCCGTTCCCATGAGCACGACGAGCGCGGTGAGGGCGAGCGTGCGCGAAAGGGTCTGCGCCGCACCGACGGCTTCCGCCTCCGTCTGCTCCGCCACCACCGTCCAGGGCGCGCCCAGCACCGAAACCGTGGCGCTCGCCGCCATGTGGCGTCCGTCCGCCGCCGGATAGGTGAAGCTTCCGCCGGCGAGTTGCGATGCGGACAAGCCGAGGTCCGAGATCGGCGCGCCGGCCTTCACGGCCGGATTGAGGGGAGGATTCGAGCGGAGGCGGCCATCGGCGCCCGCTGCCAGGATTTGCCCGGTTTCGCCCAGACCTGCCCTTTTGGCGAGCGTCCGGTCGAACAGGGCAGGAGTCACACGAAGGGCGACGAAGCCAATCCGCTCCACCGCCTGCGCGGTGCCCATGGCGACGTTGGCTCGCTTGGTCATGGCCCGGCCGATGAAGGCCGAGGGTCCGCCGCCGACCGGATAGGCCGCGAAATCCTCGAACGCCATCGCCGCCGGATCCTGGCTCTTCAGGCGCTCAACGAGGCGCGCGAGCCCGGTTTCCTTGAGGGTCGGATCGGCGAGAGACTTGGCGAAGTCGTTGCCTTTGGTCGTCGTGTAAACGATGCGTCCGCTTTCATCGAGGAAGATCAGATCGGCATATCCCGGTTCGGCGACGATGCGGCGGGCCACTTCCTGTACTTTAACGTGCCGTCGACCGTACATCGCGGTCGCGGGCGTGCTGTCCAAAGCAACGCGCGCCTCGAGCGTCGGGGGGCTCTGGAAAGCCTCGACGATGCCGGCAAAATCGGGCTTCGACGGGTCGAGGGTCTCAACGAGATCGGGGAAGTTCGAGACGATCTGCGGATGGCCGGCGGCCGTCAGAAAGTCTGCCTGCATTCTGTCTGCCACAAGCTCAATACCATCGCGTCGAGCGGCCGCAGCGAGTTCCAGACGGGCCCCAGCCGCTTCGATGAGACCTGACCGGGCCGATGACCAGCTGAAACCACCCATCGCCGCAGCGCTTAAAAGGGCGAGGCCAATGGTCGTCGCAGGCAAGCGGACCCCGAGCCGGGATGCAGTGATCATAGATAGGCAGGCCAGGTTGGAATTCGTCGGCACAGAGTAGTGCCTTCCCGACGCTTAAATTTTTAATAACGGCTGGGCAGGCGATAGATCAGAGATAGGTTCGATCCCGGAATTTTGCGAATTCAAGCACCATGCCTGAAACGCAGGTGTCGAGCCGTATCTCGAAACGTCGGGAGGCAATACCCTAGCTGCACCTCGACAGGCCATCTCGGACACCCTGCATGACGCTGTCGAATGCCGACATAACAGTGTCTCACAAAACTCCCGGTCTCCGACCTTTCTCGCTCAGGCGACGACGGCGCGGCGGGAGTTTTGTGAGAGACGCACAACTGGAGGCCGCCGAGCGGGCAGCTTCGCGGGGATACACGCGGCAAACGCCTATGGCGCGAATGACAGGGACACCCTGCAACGAGGGCGCATTCCGACGAAGTGGTCACCGGTTCGTCGAAGAGTTCGCGTCAAAAAAGAGGTTAGAGACGCCGACCTGATGCAACGGGGTCGGATACGTCCCTAAGGCAGCCCATTCCTTTCAGAGCGGGAACGTGCGCTATCCTGTGGCCCGGCCGAGGTTGCGATCGTTGATCGCGGTGCCCATCACGAGCTGTCCGGTTCGGCCGCCCCGCATTCTGCCCGCCGATGCCTGCCCTCGGGCGGCGCCGAACGTCAAAGCTTCGACTTTTAGGCCCCTGCGCATGGTCTCCGGAAGATCGGAGTGGTCGTAGTAGCCCGCGTCATGGGCCATCGCATCCATGGCCTGGATTTCGTTGGCAGCCGCGCCAGTCCAGAGAATCGCGCCCGTTCCGCCCTGGCGAATTTGGAAAACCGACATCGTCGCTTCCTCACTGGGTGTTCCAGGATGAGACGCGCAAGTCGAGCCGTCGTTCCCCGCAATGAAGCCGGGACCGAGCGGCAGTCATGGACCTATCGGTAAAGCCAAGGTGGCACGGCGCCAACACGCGGGCAGGGATCGAAGGCTAAAATCGGTTTGATTTTAGTGTTTTACAGGTATCTGGCGGTGGGAGCGTCCGCAAGATTAATTTTTTCTTTCATCTAAGTGATTGTTAGCTACGAATATATCTCCGAATTGGTGTTCGAATGTTGGACGTTTTGTTGGCCACTGAAAGCGGCTGATGGAATGGGTCAAGCGCCCGTTCCATCGCCCGTTGCCGCTTCGAGCGCACGCTCGATGAAGCCAGATCGGGTGAGCCCGGCCGCTTCCGCCGCTTCGTCGGCGACGCGTAGCAGGCCCTTGTCGATCGTGATGTTGATGCGCAGCCGCTCACCCGGGACGCGCCTGGGGGTGACGAGCTGCGCGAGCGCACCGGCGGGGAGCGCTTCCAGATCGGCAGAGATCGCCGCCCAGGTGCGGGGAGGGGGCACAGGGTCGCCATCGTCGCGCAGGGCCGCGAGGTGTCCGGACAGCGCCTCGCGCCCCGCGTGGACCGCATCCTCGAAGCTGTCGCCGGCTGACACGCAGCCGGGCAGGTCGGGAAAGGTGACACCCCAGGAGCTACCGCCTTCGGGGGGATGGAGGATCGCGAAGTAGGAATTCATGAGAACCACCGATGAATACAAACGAGGTGAAGCGGAACGAAAGACACGGGTAGGCGGGGCTCAGAGCCCCGCCGCTTTCTTGATGGACGCGACCGTTTTGGGGTGCATGTCCTTTTTTGGATGGGGAACCGTGACCTTCCCCGGTTTATTCGGATGCTTGGAGTGGCGATGGCTTCCAGTTGTCGAGTGCCAGACCCACCCTTCCGCTTCCAAGGCCCGAATGAGTTCTTTCGAGTCCATGTCTCCGTTCCGCTTTGGTAAGTATGAAATACACACGAAATGGCGGTAGCGCAAGCGGATATATGTATTCTGTGTGTAAAAAGTAGAGCCCGGGGCGGAAACCCTGCCGCATCGAGCCTAGTGGTCTGAGTTAGAAGTTCGTTGGCAGCAGCGTTTGATGCTGGCGAGGATGGCGTCGGCTGACTTGGTCCAGACGAACGGCTTCGGCTCGGCGTTGGTCTGGTCGATGTAGGCGTGGATGGCGGCTTCAAGATCGCCCGTGGTCTCGAACACGCCGCGTTGAAGCTGGCGCCGCGTCAGCAGCGCGAACCAGCCCTCGACGAGGTTGAGCCAAGAGGCCGAGGTCGGCGTGAAGTGCAGGTGCCAGCGCGGACGCTTCAGCAGCCAGTCGTGGATGAGCTTGGTCTTGTGTGTGGCCGCGTTGTCGAGAACCAGGTGCACATCGAGATCCTTCGGCACATCGGCCTCGACCTGATCGAGAAAGGCGCGGAACTCGATGGAGCGATGACGCCGTGCGCAAGGGCCGATGACGCGACCGGCCTGTACGTCGAGCGCCGCGAACAGGTCGGTCGTACCAGCCCGTCGGTAGTCGTGGGTCTGGCGCTCGGGCTGGCCGGGGCGCATCGGCATCACCGGCGCGGTGCCGGTCAGCGCCTGGATCTGCGGCTTCTCATCGACACACAGCACCACGGCGCGGTGCGGTGGGGCCATGTAGAGGCCGACGACATCCCGGACCTTGTCGACGAAAGCCGGGTCGGTCGACAGTTTGAAGGCCTCGATCTTGTGCGGCTGCAGCCCGAAGGCACGCCAGATCCGCGAGACCATGGTCTGGCTCATGCCGACCCGCCGGGCCATGGCGCGTGTCGACCAGTGGGTGGCGTTCTCCGGCTGGCTCTCCAGGGTGCGCGTGATCATCTGTTCGATCTCGGTATCCGCGACCTGGCGCGGAGCGCCGGACCGGGGCAGGTCGACGAGACCGTCGAGGCGGTGCGCCAGGAAACGGGCGCGCCATGTCGTGACGCTCATGCGGCTGACGCCGAGCGCGCGAGCGATGCCGCTGTTGGTCGAACCCGGCTCAGCGCAGGCCAGCACGATGCGCGCACGCTGGGCGAGAGCCTGGCCGACATTGCGACGGCGCACCAGGCCTTGCAGCCGCGTGCGCTCATCCCCGGTCAGATCAAGGTGCGCTGGCTTGGGACCACGGGCCATCGTAGCGACCTCCTCGTAGAAGGCCGCCACATGGTGCTCGCGCGACAAAACCGCAAGGAAACTTCCAACTCAGACCGCTAGAGCGTTTTCGGTTTAATCTGGTTCGTATCCTGCTGCGGCGAAGAAGTTGGCGCACTCGTCTGGCGTGACGGTGTCGACGAGGCGTCCGATGGCCGACCACAATCCCTCGACGGTTCGCTCGGCCGCTTTGCGCAGGAGCGCCTTCAGCTTCGAGAACGCCATCTCGATGGGGTTGAAGTCGGGCGAGTAGGGCGGGAGGAACAAGAGCCGCGCGCCGGCTGCCGCGATCGCGGCACGCACGGCCGGCCGCTTGTGGCTTCCAAGGTTGTCCATGACGACGATGTCGCCGGGGCCGAGTTCGGGCACCAGAACCTGATCGACGTAGGCCTGGAAGGCGTCGCGGTTGATCGGCCCATCGAGCACGAACGGCGCGGCGATCCCGGACAGGCGCAGGCCGGCGACCAGGGTCGTGGTCTTCCAGTGACCGTGCGGGATGGGCGAGCGCAGCCGCTCGCCGCGCGGTGAACGCCCACGGGTGCGAGCCATGTTGGTGGAGGTCCAGGTCTCGTCGAGGAAAACCAGGCGCGCAGGGTCGAGATCGGGCTGGCCCTCGAACCAGGCCTCGCGCGCCGCTTTCACGTCCGGGCGTTCCTGCTCGGCGGCGTGAGCTGTCTTTTTTTCTAGGTGAGATCGCGTGCGTCGAGGAAGCTCCACAGGGTGCCGAGCCCCACCGTGAGAGCGTGCTCGTCCCGGAGCCGGGCGCGCATCTCCTCAAGGGTGATATCGTCTTGTCCGTCGATCAGTCCGCGCAAGAAGGCCTCGTGCGGATCGAGCTTCGAGCGGCGCGCTCGCCCTTGCGGACGAGCGGCCACCGTCCCAGTCGTCGTGAGCGCGGCCATCCAGCGGATCGAGGTCGCGATGCCGACCCCAAACCGCGCGGCCGCCTGGCGGCGCGAAGTCGTTGCCGCGGCCTTCACCACGCGCTCGCGCAGGTCCTGGCTGTAGGGTCGGCCCATGCTTCGCTCCTTCTCAAGAGCGATCAGTGAATCAGCCCAACAGCTTCGCGTGAACCCCACCTGCCCGATTCAGCTCAGACCGAAAACGCTCTAGCGGCGGCAATGCTCGCCGCCTCGCCTGCGATGGCCGAGACCACCACCGGACGTGCCTCCGTGATTGATGGCGACACTCTCGAGATCCGGGGGCAACGCTTTCGGTTGCAGGGCGTCGATACGCCCGAAAGCGCCCAGGTCTGCGGCGACGCGGCTGGCAAGGACTACACCTGCGGTCGGAAGGCGGCGCTCGCCCTCTCCAACAAGATCGGCCAGGGTAACGTCGCCTGCAAGGCGATCGAAAAGGACCGGTATGGCCGCACCGTCGCGGTCTGCCGCCTCGGCGCGCTCGACCTCAAGGGCTGGCTGGTCGAGGAGGGTCTCGGCATGGCCTACCGTCGCTACTCGACCGCCTATGTCGCGCAGGAGGATGCAGCGAAAAGGGCGAAGCGCGGGATCTGGGCGGGCCAGTTCACCCCGCTATGGGATTGGCGGAAGGGCGAGCGGGTGCCGGACATGGGTATGGCCGTACCCGGCGGGCCCGACGGTCCGATCCCCGCGCCGAAAGCGCCACCAACGGCCGCTACCGGCACCTGCGCCATCAAGGGCAACATCTCGCGCAAAGGCGATCGGATCTACCACCTGCCGGGCACGCGCGATTATGAGCGCACTCAGATCAATGAGGCTTCAGGCGAGCGCATTTTCTGCTCAGAGGAAGTGGCAAAGGCGGCAGGCTGGCGGGCGCCGCGCGGGCGAACAGTGTTGGAGGCAACGGCGGACCGCGGCCTGAGCGGCCCCATCAGCGTGATGACGCGCTCGGTCTCAGGCTCGCGATCTACGGCTTGCTCGTTTGTGTGCTGATCTACGGCTGCTGGCAGGCCGTGGCTTGGTTCGTGGCCTCCTTCCCGACAGACTTCCGGTAACGGCAGCCTGCTCAGCCTCGTCCACGGTCTCGGCCCGCACGAGGCGACCGTGCGGGAGATCTACGAGGCTGTCGGGCGTGAGGCCATGGCGACAGGCGCCAGCGACGACACCCGCATGGCCGAGGTGCGGAAGCGGATGCTCGCAGCAGTGCGCGGGAACTGAAACGAAAAAGCCCGACTTCGGTCGGGCCAAGCGAAGAATTACGTGCGGTGCATCAAGGCGCCGCTATGCAGTACAAGATTGTCTCACCGTCGCTAATTGTGTAGTTCTCTAAGAAGAACCGATAGCTTTGGTCGATAGCCCTAATATAGTCGGGTATCTCGATATAATCCTGCGGACGGTGATAAACTGAAATAGCAAGCTTCGGACGAAATTTACGGATCGCTGCCTCCGCGCCGCGAAGGGCTTCCATCTCATGGCCCTCAATGTCCATCTTGATGAAATCGACGCGCTCGACCGTGCCCTCAGAGACAAGGCTGTCGAGAGATCGCATGGGCACAGAACTTAGGTCGGCGAAGCCCGGATCTACCCGCCCTGAGACTAGCGATCCAGGCTGGTCGGTTTTACCCAGACCACTTGGGAATAGAACGATATTTGTGATCTCGTTGCGGGCTATGTTGGCCTCAATAATGCGATGATGCCTCTCCAGCGGATCAAAAGAGAACACCCGACCATCATGCCCAACGGTTTCGGCGAAATCGATGGCAGTGTCCCCAAAGCAAGCGCCGGCATCGACGACGTAATCTCCAGTTTCCGGTCTTACAGAAATTTCGCCGCGCTCATAATAATACTGACGCATCTTGAATGTGAAGAATATATTGGCCCGCAGGCACTCAATACTCAGTTCCCGCCCGCTGCTGGGAATGGAAAAGCGTTCAATTTCGTACCCGCACGCCCCCGCTGTAAACTCTGACGGATCGGCCGGCATCGCATCAGAAGATGCTCTAGCGCTCCAATAAGACGCGGTGTTGCTAGGAAGTCTGACGTAAGTATGACCGAGAGTCTTGAATAATAGAAGGCTGATAAACAGTTCCTTTGATCCCGCGTCTTCTAAGGCGTTATAGGTCCTTGCGAGACCATCCCAATTTGAAGTCACGAATGCCAGGAACTTTGAGCGTATTTCATCAAAATCATTCTGGGATGCGATTGCTCCAATCGGAGGATAATTTCGGTCGACATTATTTTTGGCGCGCCTCTTTAACGCCTCGATTAAGCCCCGGCAAACGAGATCTCTAAATGCGCCAACCTCATCGGAATTTTCAACAAGACCCGCCAATTTCAGCTCCGCCGGCAAAAAAATTTCATATAAGAATATCTGAGAAACAGCGGCAGGCAATGCGGCGCTTGCAGCAACGCTTGATTATTTCGCGCGGTTACGGCCTGTCGTTCGTCGTGCTCTGCCATTGACCGCCTGCTACCTCCAATGCCAATTACCCGCCCCATATCTCTTGGCCTCTCAGTCGGCGGATCGGCATATGCGCCCCAAGCGCGTCCTCATTGCGGACTTTGATTTTTTCACGGCGGTCGGTGGGGGGCAGACATTCTACCGGAGAGTGATCGAGCGCAACCCAAGCATGGTGTTCTATTATCCATCGAAAGGGCCGGATTTTGACAGGAAAAGAAAGCGGGAACTTCCGTGGAATGCGGAGCCTTTTCTTTTCAATACTCCCGATCTGACCGACACCTACAGAAAACTTTTTGACGAGGACGGCAATTGGGTCCGCCGAGAGTTCGGAGCCCAGTGGGCCGGCGTTGCTGCGGCACTGCGAGGGCAGCACTTCGACGTTCTCGACATCCCCGCGTTCTACCCGATCGGCTTTGCCGCCCGCCCCGTGCTCTCGGCCTTCGACGTGCAGGTGGATCGCGTCGTCCTGTCGATGCTCGGCTGGCAGAGCACGACCTGCCGGAGTTCTTACGACGATCTCAGCGAGGTTGCCGACGCTTACGAGCGCGAGGAAATCGCCGGGGCCGAGATCGCCGACATTCGCTACGTGATTTCCAATTTGGAGCAGGAGACCAGCCCAAGCACTGGTCTGCCGGTCGAAGTCCTCGACATGCAGGACACGATCGAGAGCATCCCGGCGCCGGCAGCCGTGCCGCCTGGAAGTGGCCCGCCGGCGCTCTGGTACGTTGGTCGCTTGGACGGTGCTAAGGGGCCCGACCTGTTCATCGAGATCGTCTCGAAGCTGCCGAAGCACCTGTACTCAGGCTGCTTTCTGGCCGGCCCGGACAACGACTGGAACCCGACCGCTAGGTGGTCCGACAAGGTCATTGACCTAGCGAAGGAGCGCGGTGTCGAAGCCTCCTATGTCGGCCGCATCAGCGACGAGGAGCTGCGCGACCGAGTCTATGGCGGACGTACGGTCATTGTAGTGCCGTCGAGAACTGACGCGTTCAACTATGTCGCCCTTGAGGCGCTACGCCACGGTTGCCCCATCCTCTTGTCCATCAAGGCTGGAGCGAACGGCTTTCTGAAGGACAACTTCCCGCAGATTGCCCCTCCGTCGATGGATCCGGACGACCTCGATGCCGCGGCCCGATCGCTCACCGATCTGCTTCAGAACTTCGAAGAGCGCGCTAGGCACCTGCGCGCCGAACTCCGCGCGAACGCCTTCAGAGAGCCGCGCACGGACTTCATGGGGCGCATCTACGGGGCGCGCACCGAGCGCTTGAGCGCTCGAGTGAAGGAGGCCGATCGTCTCGCCGGCGATATGCGGTTGCGGATGAAGAAGGTGGTGCCGAGGCAATTCGCTCCGGTTCTCACGGACCACCAGATCGAAATGCTGGCCAACTACGGCGTCTACCCCTACGTGGCGACCGACACGACCATTCCGAAGGTGTCCATCGTCCTGCCAGTCTATAACGGCGTCAACTTCTTCGAGGACGCCATACAGAGTGCCCTCGCGCAGGACTATCCGAACTTCGAGGTGATCGTCGTTGACGACGGCTCGACGGATGACACGCCCTCGCTTGTGGCGAAGTACGCATCCGATCCGCGCGTCGTATCGATCCGCAAGGCCAACGGCGGGGTTGCTTCGGCCCTCAACGCCGGCATCAACGCCATGTCCGGCCACTTCTTCTGCTGGCTTAGCCACGACGACCGCTTTCACCCGCACAAGCTTTCCCGTCAGGTGGAGCGCTTCCTTGAACTGGACACGCTCGAGCAGCGGACCGTCCTGATCTCCGACTACGATCTGATTGACGCCTCGGGGGCCTTGATCACGACCGTGTCGCATGAGCAGCGCATGGCCGGGAAGCCGTCCACAAATGCGCTGATGCGTGGGCTGATCCACGGCTGCAGCGTCCTCATTCCGCGGGACTTTTTCCGGGAAGTCGGGAAGTTCAACGAGGCGCTGCCCTACACGCAGGACTACGACCTGTGGGGCCGCTCCCTCGGAAAGTACAAATTCGTCCATATGGCGGAAGCGCTGATCCAATCGCGCTGGCACGACGCGCAAGGCTCCAAGCGAGCCGACTTCACACAGGAGGCCGACGCGCTCTGGCTGAGGCTTCTTGATCGCGTGTCAACCTCGGACATGATCGCGATGGATGGAAGCGAATATGGCTTCTACGCCGCTCAGGCCGGCTTCCTCAGAGAGGCTGGGGCGCACGGCGCCGCGGCGGAAGCCGTCAAGCGGGCCGAGCAAGCCCTTGATCGGGTGAAGGTGTCGGTCATCATCCCGTTCTACCGCGGGATACATCAACTAAAAGGCGCCATCTATTCGGCGCTGTCCCAAACTCACCGGAACATCGAAGTCATCGTCGTCTACGACGAGCCCGACCAAGACATGTCCGAGATCCGCCTCATGCCTGAGATGGGCTACAGGGTATTTCTTTATTGTCAGAACCGGCGCGGGGCTGGAGAGGCGCGCAATTACGGGATCAACAAGGCCACGGGCGATTATATTTCCTTCCTCGATGCCGACGATCTGTTCCTTCCATACAAAGTCCGGCACCAGCTTGCGGCAATGCAATCAAAACGGGCTCGCATCTCGCACACGTCGTATCTTGGCTTGTGCGTTGATGGCACTTTGGCGTCGATGGTGTTCGATTCTGGAACCTGCACCGGCAACGTGTTTCCGGGCATCATCGCCAACTGCCCGATCGCGATGCCTACCGTCATGGCGCAGACATCATTCATCCGGCCGAACTTCATGTTCCCGGAAAACGCCCACGGCTGCGAAGACTTCCTGCTATGGATTAGGATTACCAAAGCGACCGAACTTCTCGGCATTGCTATGCCGCTGAGCGTAGTTCACATAACGGGCGGCACTATCGCTCACGATCCAGCCAAGCAGAAGACTTCTCTTGAGAAAGTCATAGCGACGCTCGAAGCTGATCCAGAGATTTATGTGCATGTTGAGCAAATCAACCATCTGAAGGGACTTGTTCAGATGTACGAAGCAAGGGCAGCAGCCGCATAATGGCCACGGGCACTTGCCCCGAAGCCTATCCCGTCTGAGCGACTAGGGAGCGGCACAAGGGCAGCACGTCCCGTGACCGCTTTCACGGGGCTGCATATCGGGAACGCCCTGAGCGTTCCCACCTCGATTCCGTCTAGATTTTCGGGCATGGGCCGGAGATATCGTTCTCAGCGACGGATGCCATGGCCGCACAAATTGAACCGCCCGCGCGTCAATTGCAACCGCCGAGCCGCCTCGACGTCTATCTCCGCGTCCTCAGCGCTTTGATGCTGCGCGATATGCGCAGTCGCTTCGGCGGAACCTACTGGGGCTACTTGGTGCAGGTGCTCTGGCCGTGTGTGCACCTCGGGATCATCGTAGGAGCAATGACATATCGCGGCCTGAAGCCGCCCATGACAGACAGCGCCATGCTGTTCGTTGCTACAGGTGCGTTGCCCGCACTCGGATTTCAGTACATTTCGCGTGAGGTCATGAAAGGATATTTGATTCACAAGCCTTTGACCTATTTTCCTCAAGTCAAAGGTTTCGATACTGTAGTCGCCCGCTGCTTGGTTGAAACTGTCAGCAGCTTCATGGGCGTTATTTTGATCTTAATCGTACTTTATTGTTTTGGCGCTGACCCCGTGCCAACCGATATGTTTTGCGCAATGACTGGGTACTTGGCCGCCATTTTCCTTGGAATAGGGATCGGAACAATCAACGTAGGGATATGTTCTGTTTTTCCTGGGTGGGCATTGGGTTATATCCTAGTCACATTGTTGCTATACCTTACAAGTGGCGTTTACTTTCTGGCATGTTATATGCCGGATGAAATATATAGTTGGATGAAATGGAACCCGGTTACCCAAATAATAGAATGGGTAAGATTAGGTTACGATCCGTCCCTGCCTGTTCAAATTGATTACGTCTATATTTTTGGGTGGATCTTTGGTAGTTTGGTCATCGGACTTCTCATGGAGCGCTACGTAGTTCGATCGCAGCAGTAATGCCTCGAACTCGTCGGTCTCGCACATGCCTTGCGCCCGACGAATTGACTTGAACGCAATAGGCCCTACAGCGAGCCGAGACACAGGCGGCGTTAAAAGCCTGCAAGGCCGAGGGGGTGGACGATGGCGGTTCTGGTCACGGGCGGCGCGGGCTACATCGGCAGCCATATGGTGCTCGCGCTGGTCGATGCCGGGCATGAGGAGGTCGTGGTCCTCGACGACCTCTCGACCGGTTACGACTGGGCTCTGCCTCCGGAAGTGCGTCTCGTCGTCGGCGACGTGGCCGACCAAGCGCTCGTCACCGAGACCATCCTGCGCCACCAGATCGACGCGGTCGCGCATTTCGCGGCCAAGATCGTCGTGCCGGAATCGGTCGCCGACCCGTTGGGCTACTATCTCGCCAACACCGTGAAGACACGCGCGCTGATCGAGACGGCCGCGCGCACGAATGTGCGGCACTTCATCTTTTCCTCGACGGCGGCCGTCTACGGCGAGCCCGAGACCGTGCCGGTGCCCGAGACCCTGGCGACGAACCCGATCAACCCCTACGGCCGCTCGAAGCTGATGAGCGAGTGGATGCTCGCGGATGCCGCCGCCGCGCACGGCTTCACCTACGGGGTGCTGCGCTACTTCAACGTGGCCGGGGCCGATCCGCGCGGGCGTTCCGGGCAATCGATGCCGGCGGCCACCCACCTCATCAAGGTCGCGACGCAGGCCGCGCTCGGTCAGCGCACGCATCTGGAGGTGTTCGGCACCGACTATCCCACCCGCGACGGCTCGTGCCTGCGCGACTACATCCAAGTCTCGGATCTGGCCGCGGCGCATCTCACCGTTCTCGACCATCTGCGCGGCGGCGGCGGCAGCCTGACCGTCAATTGCGGCTACGGCCGGGGCTACTCGGTTCTGGAGGTCGTGGAGGTGGTCAAGCGCATCTCAGGCCGTGACTTCGAGGTGCGCTTGTCGCCCCGCCGTGCCGGTGATCCGGCCCAGATCATCGCCGGTGCCGACCGCATCCGCAACGAACTCGGCTGGACCCCGAAACACGACGACCTCGACGCCATCGTCGCCCAGGCGCTCGCCTGGGAGGATACCCTGGCGAAGCGGAATTTGACGTGATGGGTGCCGGCCAGCCCTATCTATCGATCGCGGCTGGCTGCCCCCATGCGGTTTGAGGCATATCAGGCCTTTTTAGGCGATCGGGCAATAAATCGCCTCGTGAAAACGGGCTCCACTCAGAGGACGCTTGAAAGTGATAGTCACAATAATGTCTGAGGCGGAGACCTATGACCGCTGCAAGAGCATGCTGTTGTCTACACAGCCGCACTACATTTCGCGGATTGGCGGAACGGACACACACGCAACGCTGTGCAACTGGAACAATCATACGCACGGCGAGGGTACCGAATACAGCATCAAATACGTCAGGGAATTCAACGGATTTTATTCGTTCAACAGTGATCCCTATCTGGATTATTTTAAGTACGTTGATGTCCTCGCGGAGTGCTATCAGAAATCAGATGAGATGTTTGTAGGGGAGCAAAACCTTCTTACCCTGTATTTTCCTAACCGAATGGCGAAGGAGTATCTGTCAAAGAACGAGCAGACCATTCAAGCCTACAGATACTTCTTTGATGACCTGTTTCGCGGTCGCGACCAAGTCGTCTTCCATCCATACGATTTTGTCGAAAGGATAATTTCTAACGAACACACTCTGTTCCGACTGTTTGCAGAGGTGCTGCCTGGCAAGAAGGTTCTTGTTGTCTCTCCCTTCGGTGAGAGTCTTCAGAGTCAGTGGAGCAAGCGTCGCAAATTTTTCAAGGGCTTCGAGTATCCTGAATTTGACCTCCTAACTTATGAAACGCCTGTCACTTACTCTGGCTTACCGCGGGAGATGTATCCCGATGAAAGCTGGAATGTGACGGCGGCACGTATGGCCGAAGAGATCAGCGCCCTAGACTTCGACATCGCGCTCCTAGCCTGCGGGTCCTATGCCATGCCTCTTGGAATTCACATCCGAGACAACTGCAAAAAGGACGCGATATATGCCGGTGGATGCTTGCAGCTCTTCTTCGGCGTAATGGGTCGCAGGTGGGCTAATCTTCCGTACTTCACCGATCAAATTAATGTTGAGAATTTTATTTTGCCTAGTGAGGGTGAAAAGTTCAAAAAGCATGCAAATGTCACCGAGGGTACGATTACGGAGGCATTTGGAGCCTACTTTTGATACAGTGAGGGCCACGCATTTACTCCTATACAAGAGCTTGATTGTTGCTTATTGTCTCACTGCAACAATTTGGAGCCTAGTTGCATGTTTCAATGGCCTACCCCCTGAAAAGTGGTCCTCCCTGAGGTATGGCTTTGAGCCATGTGGAGGACGTTTTCATGGGACGGAAGAAGCATACGGCGGAAGAGATCGTCGCAAAGCTGCGTCAGGTCGATGTCTTGGTCTCTCAAGGCCGGAAGGTGGCTGAAGCAATCCGAGCCATTGAGGTAACTGAGGTCACGTATTACCGCTGGCGATCCGAGTACAGCGGCTTGAAGGGTGATCAGGTTAAGCGGCTGAAGGTTCTGGAGATGGAGAATCTGCGTCTGCGTCGGGCGATTTCCGATCTGACGTTGGAGAAGCTCATCCTGAAGGAGGCGGCTTCGGGAAACTTCTTCTCTATTCGGGGTTCATCGATCAACTCCCCTGCGTGCTCATCCCTATCCAGTGCGTGAACGGTCCTGCGGAGTTCTTGCTTCTCTCCGAGGTCGGCGCGTGCCGCCTCATGATGGGATCAGAGGGAGTGGGCGGAGCCATCTAAGCCGCGCGCTCGGCAAAACCGGCGCTCGAGTTTCCTCGGTCTCACCCGCTCCCGTCGTCCCCGCAGGGACCTCCTCCACGCCGGAGGAGCTCGATGTTACTTGGTGGCGTCGGTGGACCTCAGGCCGCTGTCGTGGCCGCGGCCGACCAACGGAAGTCCGTCCCGTCGCGCCACATGCGGTGCAACACGATCGCCAGCTTGCGGGCAACGGCCACGAGGGCTTTCTGCATGCCCCGGCGCTTGGCGACGGCCAACCCCCACACCTTCAGCCCTGACCACCGGCCGCGTGAGCCGGTCAGCAGCACGAGCGCGGCCTCGTAGAGCGCGGCGCGCATCATCCGATCCCCGCACTTCGAGATCCGCCCGACCCGCATCGTCTCGCCGGACTGGTAGAGCCGCGGCGTCAGACCGTAATGCGCCCCGACGCACTGCGAACGTCCCAACCGGGCCGGGTTGTCGACGCAGGTGCGGTAGGTCAGCGCCACGACCGGCCCCACTCCGGGCGCGGTCATCAATCGCCGGCAGACTGGGTCGGTGCGAACCTGCTCCAGCAACATCTTGTGCAGCTTGGCGAGTTGGGTCCGAAGCGCCGCGCGCGCCTCCAACAGCGGCAGGACCACGGCGGCGACGAAGGGCAGATCGAGCACGAGGTCGCGCACGCGCTGCTCGAAGCCCACCGCCCCGACGACGCCGACCTTGAGGCCGAAGTTGCGCAGCTGGCCGCGCAGGTCGCTCTCGATGTCGTAGGCCTTGCGCTGCAGGAGCTTGCGCGAGGTCAGGAGGAGGCGGCGCTGCTGGCTGGCCGGCGTCTTGACGTGGACCGGCTTGAACAGCCCGACCCGCATCATCTGCGCGATGCCCAGGGCGTCGTTGCGGTCGGTCTTGTTGATGCGCGCCCAGAGGGCGGCGTGCATGTGACGGGTCTCGACGCAGATCGCCGGCAGTCCGACCTCGACCAAGCCGGCGTAGAGCCACGGCGAGAGCGGTCCCGCCTCCAGGCCGACCCGCGCGTAGGCATGGCCGAGATCGATCCGATGCCGGCCGATCACCTCGGGGTGGCTCTCGACGGCGGCGCGGTGCACGACCTTGCCGTGGGGATCGACGATGCAGATCGCGGTCTCCTTCACGGAGACATCGAGGCCGACGTGGTGCTGCTCACTCATGGCGGAGCTCCGAGGTTGAATCGAAGCGCCATCATGCCGCCGCTTCCACCGCGCCGGGCACCCCGAATACCACATCTGAGCCCGGCTCGCCGCCGGGCTTGTGTCGATCACGTCGTGGCTGAGCACGGTGTATCGGAACGCTTCGCCTGCCGTGTTCTGGGCCAGCATCGTTCGACACAGCGCAAATGCGCTGTCTTGGTCGAGGACGAAGCCGCCCTGACGGCTGCGATCATCGCGTTGGCCCTCCAGTACGGCCGTTACGGCTACCGTCGGATCACGGCGTTGCTCCGGCGCGATGGCTGGACGGTCAACGTGAAGCGGGTTGAACGGATCTGGCGGCGGGAGGGTCTCAAGGTCCCAGCGCGACAGCCGAAGCGAGCCCGCCTCTGGCTCAACGACGGCTCGTGCGTGCGCCGACGGCCGGAGCGACCCGACCACGTCTGGTCTTACGACTTCGTCGAACATCGCACGCATAACGGTCGCAAGTTCCGGATGCTGAACGTGATCGATGAGTTCACTCGTGAGTGCTTGGCCATCCGTGTATCACGCAAGCTGAAGGCGCACGACGTGATCGGCGTCCTCTCGGATTTGTTCAGCCTGCGCGGCGTGCCGGGGCATATTCGGTCAGACAATGGCCCAGAGTTCATCGCGAAAGCTGTCCAGGACTGGATCGCAGCGGTTGGCTCGCAGACCGCCTCCATCGAGCCGGGCAGTCCATGGGAAAACGGGTATTGCGAGAGCTTCAACGCGAAGCTGCGGGATGAACTCCTCAACGGCGAGGTGTTCCACACCCTCAAGGAGGCCAGCGTCGTGATCGAGCAGTGGCGGACACACTACAACAGCATCCGCCCGCACTCGTCGTTGGGCTACCAGCCGCCCGCACCAGAGGTCGTCATCTGGCCGGCAGGGCCGAGCGGCTCAGCGCCGTCCGCTCGCCCCGCCATCGTCACACGACCGACGATTCTCTAGAGCGTTTTCGGTCTGAGCTGAATCGGGCAGGTGGGGTTCACGCGAAGCTGTTGGGCTGATTCACTGATCGCTCTTGAGAAGGAGCGAAGCATGGGCCGACCCTACAGCCAGGACCTGCGCGAGCGCGTGGTGAAGGCCGCGGCAACGACTTCGCGCCGCCAGGCGGCCGCGCGGTTTGGGGTCGGCATCGCGACCTCGATCCGCTGGATGGCCGCGCTCACGACGACTGGGACGGTGGCCGCTCGTCCGCAAGGGCGAGCGCGCCGCTCGAAGCTCGATCCGCACGAGGCCTTCTTGCGCGGACTGATCGACGGACAAGACGATATCACCCTTGAGGAGATGCGCGCCCGGCTCCGGGACGAGCACGCTCTCACGGTGGGGCTCGGCACCCTGTGGAGCTTCCTCGACGCACGCGATCTCACCTAGAAAAAAAGACAGCTCACGCCGCCGAGCAGGAACGCCCGGACGTGAAAGCGGCGCGCGAGGCCTGGTTCGAGGGCCAGCCCGATCTCGACCCTGCGCGCCTGGTTTTCCTCGACGAGACCTGGACCTCCACCAACATGGCTCGCACCCGTGGGCGTTCACCGCGCGGCGAGCGGCTGCGCTCGCCCATCCCGCACGGTCACTGGAAGACCACGACCCTGGTCGCCGGCCTGCGCCTGTCCGGGATCGCCGCGCCGTTCGTGCTCGATGGGCCGATCAACCGCGACGCCTTCCAGGCCTACGTCGATCAGGTTCTGGTGCCCGAACTCGGCCCCGGCGACATCGTCGTCATGGACAACCTTGGAAGCCACAAGCGGCCGGCCGTGCGTGCCGCGATCGCGGCAGCCGGCGCGCGGCTCTTGTTCCTCCCGCCCTACTCGCCCGACTTCAACCCCATCGAGATGGCGTTCTCGAAGCTGAAGGCGCTCCTGCGCAAAGCGGCCGAGCGAACCGTCGAGGGATTGTGGTCGGCCATCGGACGCCTCGTCGACACCGTCACGCCAGACGAGTGCGCCAACTTCTTCGCCGCAGCAGGATACGAACCAGATTAAACCGAAAACGCTCTAGGTGTTTGGCCAAAGCCGAAAATCATAAATCAGTTAGGCGCCTAGCCGAATTAGCTGGCGGAGGGAGCGGGATTCGAACCCGCGATACCGTTTCCGGTATACACACTTTCCAGGCGTGCGCCTTCAACCACTCGGCCACCCCTCCAGAACCGGCCGGGGACCGACGCGGGCGCTGGGCGCGGGCGGTGGTCTCTTGCGGCAGGTGCGGGTCTGTAGCCGGGGCGTGGGCGTCTGGCAAGGCGAAGAATGCCACAGACGCGAGCGTTATGCGCCGCCCGGCTTGCGGTCCGGGCGGCGTGCGGTTTCAGGCGATGCGGCGTGGGCGGTCCGTCGGGGTGGCTTGCGTGGCCGGTGACGGGCCGGTGGGGCCATTGACCGGCGCGGGCGTCGGCACGACCGAGGGGGTGCCTGCACCGGTCTGGAGGAAGCCGGGCGTAGACGGGGCCGGGCTGTCCGTGGTGACCGGAGCCGGCACGGGCGCGGTCGGGATCGCGACCGGGACGGTGGGTTCGGCAGGAGCCGGGGCGGGGGCGTCGTCGTCCTCGGGGCCAGCCAGGATTTCGGGCGGGGTCTTCCACACGAAGGCGTCGAGACGGCCGGAGACCGGCGAGACCGGCGCCCAACGCTCGGAGATGATGCCGTCGGCGACCCAGGCCGGGTCACGCGGGGCGCGGGCGGCACGGGCCAGCCACTCGCGGGAGCGCCCGCTCTCGGCGCCATGCTCGGCGGCCTCGATCCGCGCCATCATCCGGCAGACGCGCGCCGTCGGCCGGTCGTCGGCCAGAGGCGCCAGCGCCTCGCGGGCGCGGCCGAAATCCTTGGCCTCGGTTGCGGCCTGGGCGATCACCAGACGCGATTCCGGCTCCCAGGACGAGAGCTTGGCGAGATTCTCGGCGCGGGCCAGCCGGTCGCGGGCCGAGTCGCCCGTGCGAAGGTTGAGGTAGACCTTGGCGAGTTCCGGATGCGGGGTGGCCTTCCAGGCAGCTTCGACGATCTTGGCGGCCTTGCGCAGATCGTTGCGCCGGGCGAGCAGCCGGCCGGCAATGACGGCCGCCGGCACGAGGTCGGGGGCGAGCTTGACGGCCTTGAGCGCCTGCTCGGTGGCGGTATCGGGCTCGCCGGCCTCGTGGCGCTGGGCGGCTGCGGTGAGCAGCACCGCGCGCTGACGGCGGGCTGCGTGCTTGTCCATCAGCCCGAGCGCCGCGCGGCGCTCCACGGTCTCGGTCGCGGCGGACCACTCGCCGTCGGCGCATTGCGCCTCCAGCACCGCCTCGTTCGCCCAGGTGACGCTCGGCGCGAGGCGGGCGGCCTCGGCGGCGTAGGCGCGGGCGGCGCCCTCGTCCTCACGGCGACGGGCCTCGACGAACAGGCCGCGCAGACCCAGCACGCGGGTCTCGGGATCGTCCGCCATGCGCTGGAAGGCACGCTCGGCCGCGTCCCTGTCTCCGGAAATCTGGGCCGCCTGGGCCTTGAGGAGAAGCGTCAGCGGCTGGCT
This sequence comes from Methylobacterium sp. AMS5, assembly GCF_001542815.1. Taxonomy (GTDB): domain Bacteria; phylum Pseudomonadota; class Alphaproteobacteria; order Rhizobiales; family Beijerinckiaceae; genus Methylobacterium. The sequence continues at coordinate 561,948 of NZ_CP006992.1, read as the reverse complement.
GCCAAGCAGGCGCTCGGCGTCGCCCGCGTGGCGGCGGGCGGCGAGCGGATCACCGGAGCCGACAGCGATCATGCCGCGCGAGAGCGAGGCGAGGCCCTTGTTGCGGCGGCGCTCGCGGGTCGAGCGGCTGATGCTGGCGGGTAAGCCGATCACGCCGGTCACGATTGCCCAGATCAGGCCGAGGACGATCGCCGCCACCAGCACGCCGGTGAGGGCGATGGCGAGGCTCATGCCGATCTCGTAGCCGTTCCAGACGACGGTCACGGTGCCCGGATGGTCGGCGATCCACACCGCGCCGTAGGCGGCGACGGCCAAGAGGGCCAGGAAGACGAGGGCGCGCCACATGGGTCAGGGCCTCCTTGGGAGCACGGGGAGCGGGCGCACGCGGCCCGGGCAGAGGGGAAGGGGGGAACGCCGCGCGGGGCGCGGCTGGTTCTTCGTCATCGATGCCGGTCCTGGCCGTCAGCGTGCCGGCGGCAAGCCGGTGAAGGCATCGGCGAGCAGCGCCTGGGTCGCACGGGCCGCCTCGGCGCGCGACGAGAGTCGCGTTCCGAAGTCACCGCCCTGCGCCCGCGCCTCCTCGGGCAGGGCGGCGTAGGCCTTGGCCGCCTCGGCGAGGTCGCCGCGGTCGAGCGCCGCCTGAACCTGCGCGGTCGAAGCCGCACTGCCGGCGGCGGACTGATTTCCACCCGCGGCGGGTCCGTCGGCGCGCTTCACCTGCACCAGGGAACTCGCCATGTTCATCAGACGGTCGCCCACGCTCCCGGTCTCGGCGACGGACTTGGCCTGGGCCGCGCGCTTGGCCTCGGCGATCTTCTCGGCGATCCGGCGGAACTCCGCCGCGAGACTTGCCGCGGTCGGCGCGCCCTTGTCGGCGAAGGGGCCGAGCGCGTCGAGGCGCTTGGAATCCGCCGGTTCGAGGTTGCGCAGGCTGGCGAGCGCATCCGGGTAGGGCTGGCCCGCCTCCAGCGCCGAAGCGATCCGGTCGGCCGCAACGATGCGCAGGGCCGACTGCACCGTGGATTGCTTGGCGCTCTGATCGACGGCCTTGTCGAGACCGGCGATCCGCTCCGACTGTTCCTGAAGCTTGCGCTCCAGGCCCTTCACGGCTTCGTCGGCGCGGGTCTGGGCGGCATCGGCGGCCTGTTTGCTCGCCTGCGTCGCCTCCTGCACGGTCTGGGTCGCGGCGGCGATGCGCCCGTCCAGCGCCTTCTGCACCTCGTCCACACGCTTGCCGAGGGCGGCCTCGGCCGCTTCGTCCGCCTTGGCACGGGACGCGACGTCCGCCTGCAGCGCCGCGATCTTGTCCGAAAGGTCGGACGCGGCACTCTTGGCGCCGTTCGCTTCGAGCGCTTTGACCCGATCGTCGAGGGCGGCGAGGGCGGCCGGATCCATCGTCTGCGCGGTCTTCACCTCGGCCGTGCCGTCGCGGCCGGGCTCCTCCTGCAGCGCCGAGACGCGCTGATCGAGGGCATCGAGACGGGCCGCGATGTCGGCGGGAACGGCCGGTGCCGGAGCCGAACCATCGGCCGAGGGGGCCGTGGCGGGGGCGGCGCCCGCCTTCTGCAGCGCCTCATTGGCGCGGTCGGCGGCGGCCTTGGCCGCATTTTCCGCCCGGGCGATCGCGTCGGGCAGAGGCTTGAGCGCCTGCTCGGTGGCGGCGAGGCGCTTGTCGAGCCCGGCCACGGAATCCTTCGTGGCAAGGCCCGCCAGGGATTTATCGAGTGTTGCGAGGCGCGGATCGGCGCCCCGCTGATAGGTGGTGACGCCGTAGAGAAGGCCGGCGCCGATCAGGCCGCCCAGCAGGCCCGAGGCGGCCACGGAACCGAAGCCCGCGCCACCGCGAGCCGGCACTGCCTTCGCGGCTTCCTTGGGCGTTTCCTTAGCGGCATCCTTGGCCGAAGCGGCTGTGCCCGGGCTCTCCTTGCCGGCATCGGGTCTCGCGCCCGGCTTGGTGGCATCCGCTGCATCGGAGAGGCGCTTGGCCTTGAGATCGAGGATCGGGCCGTCGGTCAGCGAGGCCGTCTCCGTCACGCGCGTGGCACCCGGCGCCGCTCCCGGCTTGGCTCCGGAGGTCGCATCCGGCTTGGTGCCGCCGGAGCTGGCGCTGCCGGCGGTGGCACTTGCGGAGGCCGGTGTCTCCGGCTTCACCGTGCTGCTGCCGGCCTTTGCGGACGTGTCCGGCTTGGCATCGGTGGCCTTGGTCCCGGCCGGATTCGGCGGAATCGCGCTGCTGCCCGTGGCGCCCGGCTTCGAGGGTGCATTGCCTCCCGGTGTGCCGGAGGCAGCGGCCGGCGCGCCGGAGAGCTGTCCGGGCTCCGTGGGTTTGTTGGACGTCGTTCCTGCGCTGGTCGAGGCGGCGGTCGACGGAGGGATCGCGCTGCTGCCCGTGGCACCCGGCTTCAACGGCGCGTCCGCTCGAACGTCCTGCGGGCGCGCGGAAGAGCCCGGCGCACCGCTATTGGGCAGGGCGCTGCTGCCGGTCGGACCCGCCTTTGCGGGCTCGGACTTGACCGGCTCCGACGCTGCTGGCCCCGCCTTGGCCGGCTCGACCTTCGTGGTGGAGGCCGCTGCGGACGGCTCGGCAGGCTTGCCCATCGCCTTGTCGGCGGGCCGGGGCGAATCCCTCGTCACGTCCCTGGCCGCTTCCCTGGCCTGCTCCGGCGACTTGCCTTGCTCCGAAGACTTGCCTTGCTCCGGCGACTTGGCACCATCCCTGGCGCCGTCCTTGGGTGAAGTCACGGGCGTTCGCTCCATTCAGCCGCCGCACCGGCGCAGTGTGCTCCCATAGAAGAGCGAACCGGCGCCGTCATCCATCGGAACCGCTTCCGGGTTCCATCTCCGACGCTCCGGCACGCTCTCGCGTCCCCATCGGCCCGCAGGGGCGACGAGGTCGTTCAGTCCGAAGCCGCGAGACCGGCGAGGAGAGCCTCCTCGCTCGGGCGCGCCGCTACAAAATGGGCCGCGACGCCGAGCTCGACCAGTCCCAAGGCCACGTCCGGGGACAGGCAGTAATGCGCCAGCGCCCGAAACGCTCCGCTCAGACCGGCTTTGCCGGACAAATGCACCGCGATTTCGGCGCTCCGCCGTGAAAAATGCAGGGCCGCATCGGGCGGCGGCGCGCCGTCCCGTCCCATCAGCGCCCGCGCTACCGATTCCGGCAGGGTCGCCTCGGCCAGAGCCGCGTAGGCGGTCCAGGTCGTGACGCCGTAGCCCGCGGCCGTGAGGCTCGCGGCGGGCTCGGCCTTGCGGTCCTCGCCGGCCGCGTGGAGAAGGGTGCCGCCCGGCCTCACATGGGCCGCGACGAGCCGGGCCAAGCTGACGGCGTCCCCGTCGGCACAGTGCACGGAGCGCAGGCCCGCCCGTTCCGCCCGCTCGGTGGTGCGGGTGCCGACGGCGAAGACCGGTGCCTCGGGAAGACCCGCTGCGGCGAGCGGCGCGACGGCATTGGCGCTCGTCAGGATCAGCCCGTCGAACCGGCCGGCCGGCGGCGGCCCGTCGCTCGGCGCGATCCGCAGCACGGGCGCCACCAGCGCCGCATGGCCGAGCTCGGCCAGCCGCCGTGCCGTGCGGCTCGCGCCCGGCTCGGGCCGCGACACCCAGATCCGCATACGCCCCTCTCCCTCACGCCATCCACAGCGTCCGTCGGCGTTGTGCCTCACCTGTATCCGTCGGCGGTTTCGTCGTAGACATGGTGTCGCGACCGGTATGACCGCGATTTCGCGAGACATGGAGTAGGCGGGCCGGCCCCCGGCACGCAACGGTGCGTGGACGTCAGCGTGACACTCATGAAGATCCTCGGCATCGAGACAACCTGCGACGAGACCGCCGCCGCCGTCGTGACGCTCGGTGAGGACGAGCGCGGACAGATCCTCTCCAACGAGGTGCTGAGCCAGATCGCCGAGCACGCGGCCTATGGCGGCGTCGTGCCGGAGATCGCCGCCCGCGCCCATGTCGAGGTGCTCGACCGGCTGATCGCCCGGGCGCTCCAGCGGGCGGGGACGACGCTGAAGGACATCGACGGGATCGCGGTCGCCGCCGGGCCCGGCCTGATCGGCGGTGTGCTGATCGGCCTCGTCACGGCCAAGACCCTGGCCCTCGTCGCTCGTAAGCCCCTCCTCGCGGTCAACCATCTCGAGGCGCACGCGCTGACGCCACGGCTCACCGACGGGCTCGCCTTCCCCTATCTGCTGCTGCTGGCCTCGGGCGGGCATACGCAGCTCGTCGCGGTGAAGGGGGTGGGCGATTACGTCCGGCTCGGCACCACCATCGACGACGCCATCGGCGAGGCCTTCGACAAGGTCGCCAAGCTTCTCGGGCTCGGCTATCCCGGCGGCCCCGAGGTGGAGCGGCAGGCGGAGAGCGGCAATCCGGAGCGGTTCGCGTTGCCTCGGCCGATGATCGGGCGGCGGCAGGCGGATTTCTCGCTGTCGGGCCTCAAGACGGCCCTGCGCATCGAGGCCGAACGGCTCGAACCCCTCGCCTCGCAGGACGTGGCCGATCTCTGTGCGAGCTTCCAGGCGGCGGTGGTGGATGTGGTGGTGGACCGCGTCCGCGTCGCCCTGCGCGCCTTCGCGGGCGTCGCCGGGCATCCGACGGCTTTGGTCGCGGCAGGCGGTGTGGCCGCCAACGGAGCGATCCGCCGGGCACTCGCCGCGCAGGCGGGCGAGGTGGGCTTGAGCTTCGTCGCGCCGCCGCTGCCGCTGTGCGGCGACAACGGCGCGATGATCGCCTGGGCGGGGCTGGAGCGCCTGCGCCTCGGCCTCGTCGACGATCTCACCGTCCCGGCCCGCGCCCGCTGGCCCTTCGCCGCGGTCGCCCCGGCCGCCTGAGGCCGCGCTTTCCCGGTTCAGGCGAGCGCGCGGGCGGAGGCGGTCACCTTCTGCACGGAGAGATCGACCTCGTTCGCCGCGAGGGCGATGCCGTCAGCGTTGCGGCGCACGGCGTCCACGCTCCGTGCGGCGGTCTGCATGTTGCTCGCGATCTCCTGCGTGACCGCGGCCTGCTCCGTGACGGCGGAGGAGACGCTCATCGAGATCTCGCTGAGATCCGTGATGGTCGAGACGATGGCACGGATCGCATCGACGGCCCGGGCCGAGGAATCCTGCACGGCGGCGATCTGCTGACCGATATCCTCGGTGGCGCGCGACGACTGACTCGCCAGCGCCTTCACTTCCGTGGCGACCACGGCAAAGCCGCGACCGGCCGCTCCGGCGCGGGCCGCCTCGATGGTGGCGTTGAGCGCGAGCAGGTTGGTCTGGTCGGCGATCGAGCGGATCACGGAGACCACCTCGCCGATGCGCTCGGCGGTGGCGGTCAATCCGCTGACGATGCCCCCCGCCTCCTCGGCGCGGCTCACGGCCGCGTCGGCGGCGGACTTGGCCTGCGAGGCATGGCGGCTGAGTTCCAGGATCGAGGCTGCGAATTCCTCGGCGCCCGCGGCAACGGACTGGACGTTGTCGGAGGTCACGGCCACCGCGGCCGCCGTCTCGTTGGCCTGACGGCTGACTTGCGACATCGCGCCGGTGATGGTGCCGAGATCGGACTCGATGGCGCGCTGCCCGTTCGCCCGCCGAAGGCGGTCGGCCACGGCCTGGGTGACGTCGCTGGCGAATTTCACCACGGCGCAGGGGCGCCCTTCGCTGTCGAGAACAGGATTGTAGGTGCCGTAGATCCAGATCTCGCGTCCGCCCTTGGCGAGCCGCCGGAACTCGCCGGCTTGATAGGTGCCGTTCGCGAGCGACCGCCAGAACGCGGCATAGGCCGTGCTCTTCACTTCCTCGGGATCGACGAAAAGACTGTGATGCCGGCCGCGGATCTCGTCGAGCCGGTAACCCAGGACATCGAGGAAGTTCGCGTTGGCATCGGTGATCGTGCCGTCGAGGCCGAAATGGATCACCGCCTGAGACCGGTTGATCGCGGCGATCTGCCCCTCGTAGCCCGCGTTGCGCTCGGTCTGGGCCGTGATGTCGGTGGCGAATTTCACCACCTTGTAGGGCCGCCCGCGCCGGTCGAGAATCGGGTTGTAGGCGGCCTGGAGCCAGATCGACCGGCCGTCCTTGCCGATGCGCCGGAACTCTCGGGCCTGGAACTCGCCCCGGCGCAGAGCCTCCCAAAAGGCCTTGTATTCCGGGCTCTCGCGCTGTTCGGGCGGCATCAACATCGCGTGTGAACGACCACGCACCTCATCGAGGGTGTAGCCGATGAGGTCGAGGAAGTTGGCGTTCGCGTTCGTGATCGTGCCGTCCATTGCGAACTCGATACGGCCTTGAGCACGATCGACGGCAGCAAGGATGGAATCTTGTTCGGAATGGAAGATCGCCACAGCTGAACGCTCCAGGCACCGCAAGTCACGGTGAAAGCTGTTTTCCATTAAGGTTTTTAAGCAACCGTTAATGCCAGTTCGTTCGACCTGTGTAAATTTTACCGTTTCGCTGGATGCGTGATATTTTATCTGGCTGAAACGGGCGTCTATTTATCAGGGTTTTTTTCGTAAAAATCAGACAAACGCAACTAGAATAAATGAAAAGTAATCCTGCGAGGGTATGAGGCTGGAACACGAAAGCCGATGTCACGCAACCGGGGAGTCGAGGTTGCCGGTTTTTCTTGAGGTTGCGGCACGTAGTCGTTTTTTGCTTCGATCTCCGTCGAAAATGCCGTGACGGGTCGATAGCGCCCGAGCCGATCTCAAAGAATATTGTGATCAATGCAAGTGAGCGCGCGGCGCACCGGGTTGGGGTCTCCATTGTCGCATGATCGCGGATCGGTGCTCGCTCTTCCGCCGGCAGGTCGTTATCGCGGAGCTGACGATGTGGCGCCGGGGCTGCGCCTTGGCCGTAACAGGCCGGACTGCACCAGGTTCCCGATGGAGGCGGACATGAAGTCAGGCACGCAGCGGCGGGACGAGGTCGTGGCCGTCGTCGGCGGCGGATCCTGGGGCACGGCTTTGGCCAACGCCGCCGCCGCGGCGGGGCGTCCGGTCACGCTCTGGATGCGCGATCCCGAGGCTGCCGCGCGGATGCAGCAGGCACGCGCCAACGAGCGCTATCTCCCCGACGTCGCCCTGCATCCGGGCGTGCGCGCCACGGCCGAGGCCGCCGCGCTGGCGTCGGCGGGCACGGTGCTGCTCGTCGTGCCGGCCCAGACCCTGCGCTCGGTGCTGGCGGCGCTGGCGCCCTCGCTGGCGCCCGGCGCCGCGGTGGTGCTCTGTGCCAAAGGGATCGAGCGGGGCAGCGACGCCTTCATGAGCGCGGTGGCGGCGGAGGTGCTGCCGGCCGGCGCCCCTGTCGCGGTGTTGTCGGGGCCGAGCTTCGCCTCCGACGTCGCCCGCGGCCTGCCCACGGCCGTGACGCTCGCTGCGGCGGACGGGGCCCTGGCGGCGCGGCTCGCCGGGCTGCTCTCGGGGCCGGCCTTCCGGCTCTATCACACCGATGACGTGCGCGGCGTCGAGGTCGGCGGTGCCGGCAAGAACGTGCTCGCGATCGCCGCCGGCATCGTCGCGGGCCGCGGTCTCGGCGAGAGCGCCCGCGCCGCGCTGATCGCCCGCGCCTTCGCCGAACTCATGCGCTTTGCCCGCGCCTGTGGCGGCCGGGCGGAGACGCTGATGGGGCTGTCGGGCCTGGGCGACCTCGTGCTCACCGCGTCCTCGCCGCAATCGCGCAACTTCGCCTTCGGCGAGCGGTTGGGAAAGGGCGCCTCGCCCGAGGAGGCCGCGGGCGGCAAGCTCGTGGAAGGCGCCTTCACCGCGCAGGCGCTGGTCGATCTCGCAAGGGCGCGGGAGGTCGAAATGCCGGTGGCCGAGGCCGTCGCCGCGGTCGTGGCCGGAGCGCTGACGGTCGATGCGGCGATGACCGGCCTGCTGTCGCGGCCACTCAAGGCGGAGACGGCGTGAGCGTCTCCCGCAGAGGGGCCGGGCGCGGGGCGGTGCGCACCCTTCAAGCGCGGCCGAATTTTCGATAAGCGAAGGCGCCTTTCCCGACGGAGCCGTCCCGCGCCATGACCTATTGGCTGTTCAAATCCGAGCCCTCGACCTGGTCGTGGGACCAGCAGGTCGAAGCCGGGGAGGGCGGCACCTTCTGGAACGGGGTGCGCAACCACCTCGCCAAGAAGCAGATGCAGGCGATGCAGGTCGGCGAGCGCGGCTTCTTCTACCATTCCAACGAGGGCAAGGCCGTCGTCGGCATCGTCGAGGTCATCAAGCCCTATTACCCCGACCACACCGACGAGAGTGGCCGTTTCGGCATGGTCGATGTGAGGGCGGTGGCACCGATGCCGCGCCCGGTCACTCTCGACGCGATCAAGGCGGCGCCGGCGCTCAAGGACATGGCCCTCGTCACCAATTCCCGCCTCTCGGTGCAGCCGGTGACCGAGGCGGAATGGGCCACGGTCTGCGCCATGGGCGGCTACGGCGAGGGCTGAGCGGCGGCAGGCGCTCCGGCCTCGGCCGGTCCTCAGCGGGGGAGCGCGCCGGGCGCCGGACCGCGACGGCGCAGCGGCGCGCCGGCGATGTGCAGCACGCGTCCGAGGCTCGCGCGCAGGGGCGGCTCGATCCGCTGCGACACCAGCAGGGAAGCGGCGACGGCCACCCCGATGCCGCCCGTGAGGCTCGCGGCCTGCGGGAGACCGTAGGCGGCCAGGAACCGCATCGCCAGGGCGCCGACGAAGGTGTGCAGCAGGTAGAGCGGGTAGGTCGCCAGACCGAGATCACGAAAGCGCCGCCCGAGACCGGGAAAGGCGTCGGTCAGCGCCGTGTTCGCGCGGATCGACAGGCAGAACAGGACCATGAAGACGGCGAAGAGAAGCCAGGGCGTCGTGGGGCTCCGGTCGAGGCCGAGCGAGGCGCCGACGAAACCGGCATCGTAGCGGATCTGCAGGAAGCTCCCTGCCAGGCAGACGGCGAGGCCGGCGAGGCGTGGCGCCGTCAGGCCGCTCCGCACCGCGCTCCACAGCAGCACGCCGACGGCGAAGTGACAGCCATGCGTGAGGAGGGCGAGCTTGGCGATCCGCGTGCTGATGATCCGGCCGAGGTCGGGCCAGAGCGGTGTCGCCGCCAGTAGCCACGCGCCCGCGCTGATGACGCCGACCGCCAGGATCACCGGCTCCACCCGTTCGAACCGGTTCAGGAACAGCAGGGCATAGACCAGACCGTAGAACATGATCTCGATCCCGAGCGTCCAGTAGACGCCGTCGATCCAGCGGGGGACCGGGAACAGGACGAGGGTGCGGACGTAGCGCTCGAACAGGACCCGGACGGCCTCCGGGTCGAAGAGCAGCGCAAGCCCGAAGGAGACGCTGGCGCAGAACCAGATGCCCGGCACGAGGCGCAGGATCCGCCCGGTGAGAAAGCGCGATGCGCTCGCGTGTGAGGCGGAATAGGCGATGACGTAGCCCGAGATCACGAAGAACATCGGCACGCCGACCCATCCCTCTGAACTGACGGGCAGCAGGGCCGGAAACGGGATCGGCTGCCCGATGAGGGTGGCGGCCTCGCTCGACGGGACCATCCAGGCGGTGCAGGCGAGGTGATACAGCACGACGAGGCAGGCCGCGCCGAACCGCAGCAGGTCGAGGCCGATCAGAGGCCGGGATCCGTGCGGGCGCGGGGTGGCCGAGATCTCGCTTTCGGCCTGGACGAGTGACATGCCTGTGGTCCTGGTGCCGGGACGATGCTGTCTGTCGGACCATCATCCGGCAACGCGATCCTCGTCTGGTGTGTCTTCGGGCAAATACGCGCGCGGGACAACGGCATGAAAATACCGATGCCGCCCCATTCTTCGCGACCTATTCCGATTGGACTCGGAAAGCCGAAATCCAGACTCACGGATATGTGAGACTTGAGCGTGTGTCCGACACTGGGCGAAAGGCGTTCCGCTCCGCATCGATTGACGTTCCGTGAGCGGCGGGCCTTTGCCGGCCGTCCGCAACGCTCTTCCAAGCCGGCTTCCGCGTTTCGAAAGGTGGACCGGACACCCTCGGTGGTCCGGTGTCTCTCCGGGCGCGCTCGAAACGAACGGGAGACTTCATGGCGCCGCGCGAACCCCTGCTCATCGCCGTGCCGATCGCGGAACTGCGCCCGACGCAGATCACGGTGGGCTACCGCGAGGTCGAGGAGAAGCGCCGCCGCTGGCGGGCGCACGATCCCGAGAAGAAGGCGGAGTTCCTCGGCTCGCACATGATCCCTGTGCTGCTGGGCCCCAAGAGGAAGCACTACGTGATCGACCACCACCACCTCGCCCGCGCCCTGCAGGAAGAGGGCGAGGAGAACGTGCTGGTGACCGTGGTCGCCGACCTGCACAAGCTCGATAAGGACGCCTTCTGGACGGTGGCCGACCACAAGGCCTGGGTCCATCCCTACGACGCCGCCGGTCTGCGGGTTGGCTTTGACGACATCCCGAAGGCGGTCTCTGATCTTGCCGACGACCCGTTCCGCAGCTTGGCGGGCGAGCTGCGCCGGGCCGGCGGGTTTGCCAAGGACACGACGCCCTTCAGCGAGTTCCTGTGGGCCGACTACCTGCGGCGCAACCTCAAGCGCAAGCTGATCGAGAAGGATTTCACCCAGGCGCTCGAGCAGGCGCTGCGCCTCGCGAAGGCGCCGGATGCCGGCTATCTGCCCGGCTGGTGCGGCCCCCTCGACGGCTGAGCGAGGAGCGCGGCCGCCGCGGCGAAGAGGCCGAGCCCGGCCGCGATCAGTGCGTTCCAGCCGGCGAGTGAGAGGCCGAGGAAGCGCCACGCGGCGGCCGTGCAATCGACCGGCCGCACGCTTTCGAGGTTCTTCAGGAAGTCGGCCACGTCCGCCGGTCCGGCGCCGGACCCGCCGCCGCAATCGCTGGGGCCCGGCCAGAACCCCCACTCCGCGCCCGCGTGATACACGCCGAGGCCGGCGCCGTAGATCATCACCAGGGCCACGAGGCCGAGGATGAAGCGCGCGGGCCGCGGCGGGAGCCCGGCGGCGATCAGCGCCAGCGGCGCGGCGAGGTAGTAGGGCACCCGCTCCGTCAGGCAGAGCTTGCACGGCACGTAGCCGAGGCCATGCTCGAACACGAGGGCGCCGCCGACGGTGAGTGCGGCGGCCAGCGCCACGGCGAGCGCGGCGGCGCGCAGGGTGAACCGGCTCACAGCATCACCTTGAAGGCGACGAAGCCCAGGATCACCACGGCCGCGAACAGCCCCGCCACCACGTTGAGGTGCCGATCGAGCACCGCACGGATGCCGATGCCGTAGCGCCCGAGCAGCCATGCCAGCAGGAAGAAGCGCGCCCCGCGGGTGATGACCGAGAGCAGCATGAACCAGAACAGCGAGTAATGGGCGAAGCCCGAGGTGATGGTGACGAGCTTGTAGGGGATCGGGGTGAGGCCTTTCAGCAGGATCACCCAGTGCCCGTAGGTGGCGTAGGAGGCCTGAAAGGTCTCGGCCTTGTCGGCGAGCCCGTAGAGGTTGAACAGCCACAGCCCGACCGAATCGAACAGCAGCGCTCCGATGGCGTAGCCGAGCAGCCCCCCGAGCACCGAGGCGACGGTGGCGATGGTCGCGTAGAGCCAGACCCGGTCCGGCCGGCTCACCGCCATCGGCACCAGCATCGCGTCCGGCGGTACGGGAAAGAACGAACTCTCGGCAAAGGCCACCGCTCCGAGCGCCCAGGGCGCGGACGGCTTGGCGGCGAGCGCGAGTATCCACTCGTAGAGCCGGCGGATCATGGGGCCTCGTTGGGGTCCGGGAAGCGGTGCCCTTTCAGCACAGATGCGCCACGGAGGCGAGGGTCACGCCCGCTGCGGAAAAGATTCGCTCTGGCCCGTCGCCCCGGCTTGTGCCAAGAGGCGCGTGCGTCGCGGGTATGGCGGAATTGGTAGACGCGGGCGACTCAAAATCGCCAGCCGAAAGGCGTGGGGGTTCGATTCCCTCTACCCGCACCAGCCCTCCCCATTGGAAGAGATCACGGCAGCGTCGGCTCGGCGGTGAGACGCGCGCGGATCGCGGCGCCGTCCCGGCCCGGCGGAGCCCCGAACAGGCGGCGATAGTCGCGGCTGAACTGCGACGGGCTCTTGTAGCCGATCGCGTAGCCCACGCCCGCCACGTCTCCGGCGGCGAGCAGCATGCGGCGCGCCTCGTGCAGCCGGACCTGCTTCTGGAACTGCACCGGCGTCATCGTCGTCACCGCCTTGAAGTGGCGGTGGAAACTTGCGGGGCTCATACGCGCCAGCGCCGCCAGATCGGCCACGCGCAGGGTTTGCGCATAGTGCTCGCGGATCCAGGCCGTCGCCCGGCCGATCCGCGCGGCGTGGCTCTCGGGCAGGCCGACCTGGCGCAGGGCCGGGCCGAGCGGGCCGCCGAGCAGGCGCCAGACGATTTCCCGCCCGATCAGCGGTGCCAGCACCGGCAGGTCGCGCGGGTGATCGAGCAGGGTCAGGAGGCGCGCGAGAGGATCGCACAGGTCGGGGTCGAGCGTGACGGTGCGCAGCGGCGCGAAAGCCGGGGCGGGCGCGGCTCCCTCCGCAAGGGTCTCCGCCTGGGCGCTGAGCAGGTCGGCCAGGGCATCGAGATCGATCGCGAGGCTGAGCGCGAGATAGGGCCGCGCCGGGCTCGCCTCGGTGATCCGGGCCGTGACGGCGAGATCGAGCGAGGCGAACAGCGCTTGACCCGCGGCGTAGCGGTAGGCGGCTTCTCCGAGGAGCGTCGTCTTGGCGCCCTGCACCACGAGGCAGAAGGAGGGGCGGTAGACCGAACGGATCGGCCCGCTCGGCGTCTCGGCGCGGTTGAGGAGCAACCCGTCGGCCGGTGTCTCCCGGCCGAAACGATGCCATTGCCGTTCGATCAGCGCCGCGAGGCCGGAAAGGTTCGTCGTCATGGGTCGGGATCCGAGCGTGCCTGCAATGCCCGCGCACCCCATGGCGGCAGCGTTGAGAGGATCGGGCAAGAGCCTGAGAGGATCGGCCGTGCACGCGACGCCTCGCACGCCGTAACAGAGGGCGTCCCTTCAGACGGAGATCTCTCCATGCGCATGCGCCCTCTCGGCCGGAGCGGCCTGTTCGTATCCGAACTCTGCCTCGGCACCATGACCTTCGGCGGCAGCGAAGGGTTCTGGGGCCAGATCGGCCGGCTCGATCAGGACGAGGCCGACACCCTCGTGAAGACTGCGTTTGATGCCGGCATCAACTTCATCGACGCCGCCAACGTCTATGCCCGCGGGATGAGCGAGCGCATCCTCGGCCAGTCGCTCAAGAATCTGGGCATCCCCCGCGACGACGTGGTGGTCGCCACCAAGGTGCTGGGCCCGATGGGCGAGGGTCCGAATGCCCGCGGCGCCTCGCGCGGGCACATCCTGAGCCAGTGCAGGGCGAGTCTGGCCCGGCTCGGCCTCGACCATATCGACCTCTACCAGATCCACGGCTTCGATCCGGCGACCCCGATCGCGGAGACGCTGGAGGCGCTCGACACCCTCGTGCGCCACGGCCATGTCCGCTACCTCGGCCTGTCGAACTGGGCGGCGTGGCAGGTGATGAAGGCGATCGGGGTCGCCGAGATGGGCCGGCTCGCGCCCATCGTCTCGCTTCAGGCCTACTACACCCTGGTCGGGCGCGACCTGGAGCGCGAGATCGCGCCGATGCTGACCGCCGAGGGTGTGGGGCTGATGGTCTGGAGCCCGCTCGCCGGCGGGTATCTCTCGGGCAAGTACGATGCCGAGGGTGCGGCCGCGGACGGGCGGCGCACCACCTTCGATTTTCCGCCGGTCGATCGGACGCGCGGCGCCGTCACGCTGGACGCCATGCGCGGAATCGCCGAGGCGAGAGGGTGCAGCGTGGCGCAGGTGGCCCTCGCGTGGCTGCTCCACCGGGAGGTGGTCACCAGCGTCATCGTCGGCGCCAAGCGCGTCGGTCAGCTCGAGGACAATATCGGCGCGACGCGGGTGCGGCTCGAGGCCGACGAGCTTGCCCGGCTCGACGCCGCCACCCGGTTGCCGCCGGAATATCCCGGCTGGATGCTGGAGCGCCAGGGCGCCTACCGCGCCTGATCTATTCCCGCAGGAAGCGCTGGATCCAGCCGCCCACGCGCGCGCTGTCATGCGGCGCGTCCAGCGAGGCCAAAGCCGCCGGCACCAGAGCCGGATCGCTCGCCCCGGCCCGGTGCCCGTCGGTGAGCGCGCGGGCATAGTCCGGCGCGAATTCCGGGTGGCACTGGAACGAGAGGGCGGGGCGGTCGCTCCAGGCCAGCACGCCGTAGGGCGTGAACCGGCTGCCCGCGAGCACCCGCGCGCCGGGCGGCAGGGCCACCACCTGATCCTGATGGCTCACGGGGATGGCGATCGTTTCGGAACTGTCCATGAAGGGCGCGCGCTCCGCTACCGCGTAGGCGTGCAGCCCGAGGCCCCAGCCGCGCTCGGAGCGCTCCACCCGGCCGCCGAAGGCCTGTGCCAGGGCCTGATGCCCGAAGCAGAGGCCGACGAGCTTTTTCGAGCGGTCGAGGCCGCGCAGGAAGGCGAGCAGGTCTTCGACCCAAGGGGTCGCGTCGTAGACCGAGGCGGGCGAGCCGGTGATGACGAAGGCGTCGAACGCCTCCGGCGCCTCGGGCCAGCGGCCGGCCGTCACGTCGAAGCCGGTGAAGGCGTGGCCGTCGCCGATCAGCGCCTCGACCATCGCGCCGTAGGAGGGAAAGCGCCCGCCGAGCCGCTCGGGCGGGTGGCCGGTCTCGAGGATGGCGATGTTCATGGGGTCGAGTCCAGGATCAGAACCCAGTCAGCTTGACTGCGTATAGGGCTGTTGAGAGGTGGGTTGCGGAGGTTGACCCGTCGCCCGCAAGCGGACGTTCCGTTTCCGACCCATGCCGGCCGCCCGCACCGCTTCCCGAAAGCGGTCGCTCGTTTGCCGCCCGGCAACTTCGGCTCGGGGCGGGAAACGGGACGCATACGTTAGCGTTCGAGTGTGCGGCTGCGGTTCCAACAAAAACCGGGGGAGGTCGGCATCATGGATCGCTCAATCCTCCTGCAAACATCGCCATCGATACGGCAAGGTTCGGGGCGTTTGGGCGGGCAGTCTCCGTAGGCACCATGGCGTCCCATGGAGGTCGGCTCCGATGGCTTCCTATCGATTTGGTCGACAACGAAGCTCCTCCGACCTCTTTGAGGAATCATCACTGCATTAGTGGCAGAGATCATCCGATGGCGCATGCGGGCTCGTTTCATCCTCGGAGGCTTGCGCCAGGCATCAGCTCAACAGTTCTGCGACGCGTGAATGGGATCTGCCGAATGTGCATTCTCTGAGGGCGGTCACTGGGGATCTACCCGCAAGTTGAATTGGGATTATCCAGCCCGGGTTCAGTGATCTTCGCGCGTAACGTCCTTCGCCAAGGCTGCACTCTCCCGCTTGAGCGGACGGCTTGTTGGGCATGCTTCCTGCGCAAAGCCATGCAGGGCGTTGATCAAACTGTCCGGCGTCTGTCGGTAGAAAATGAACTGGCCGCGGCGCTCGCTTTCTACCAGCCCTGCCGCCTCGAGGACCGACAAATGCTGGGAGATGGATGCCTTCGACATGGCGAACCGCGCAGCGATATCGCCAGCGTTGAGCTCGGTATGAGAGAGGTAGGCTAAAATCTGGCGCCGGACGGACGATGCCAGGGCTTCGAAGACGCGCTGCATCGCAGGATGTTTAGTTGATGAGCTAACCATTGACAAGTCGGACCGATCCATCGTTTAGGATATTTACTAAATATCTAAGGACGGGTTGTGATGACCGAAGCGCCCCGATGCACCTCGACGACCCGCATGATCGCCGACGCCCACACGTCGGCAGCTGACGGTCACTTGGAATGGGCGCCGGCCAAGTCACTTTGGATCGGTGGCATGCTGGCTGCAGCCCTGCTGCTTGGCCCGATTTTCGTGACACCTGGGGCTGTCGCGCTGTTCCTGGTGACGACTGTCATCACGCTTTGCGCAGGCCATTCGATCGGAATGCATCGGTTGCTGGTGCATCGCAGCTTCTCGGCAAAGCCCTGGGTCGAATATGTTTTGGTCTACCTGGGGACCTTGGTTGGAATGGCAGGTCCGATCGGCATGGTCCGCCTCCATGACATGCGCGACTGGGCGCAGCGGCAGTCCGCCTGCCACGATCTCCACGCCAATCGACTTCCGCTCCTGCGTGATGCGGTGTTGCAGATGCACGCCCGACTCGTACTGACACATCCCCCTGTGTTCGTTGTGGAGCCGAGGATCGCAGGTGACCGGATCTTTCGTTGGCTGGAAGCGAGCTGGATGCTGCAGCAACTGCCATGGGCCGTCCTGTTCTATGCGATAGGCGGGCTGCCGTGGTTGGTTTGGGGTATTCCGGTCCGGGTCGCCGTATCGTTGACCGGGCACTGGCTTGTCGTGCACCTGACCCATCGCCGCGGACCCCAGGGTTGGGTGGTCGATGGTGAGTCCGTTCAAGGACATGACTTACCGGCAGCGGCCTGGCTCACCTTCGGCGAAGCTTGGCATTCAACGCATCACGCATGGCCGGAGTCGGCACGCCTTGGAACGGAACCAGGTCAAGCCGATCCCGGCTGGCGGCTGCTGCAAGGCCTGGAACGTCTCGGCCTTGTCTGGGATTTGAAGCAGCCCGGCGTTCTGCAACCTCGGCCCGGCGTTCGAAAGCTTCAGGGACCAACGATCCCGTAGCGATTGGTTCGGACCGCCCCGGGGTAGGAGCGGTCGCGGACACGGCGTCTGCTTCGATTCCTTCTCGTGCGAAACCCACTGGCGGAAATTCACCCAACTCAGCCGTAGACGTCGCCCTGATCAAAGGCCGGGAAGCGGACCTTCCCAGGGTCTGCAAAGGGTCGAATACGGCTGCTCGTATGGTCAAGCTGGTTGTATCTTGAACCTAAATCGCCGGATCTAAGGCGGAAACCGTCGCCGGAGCCGCAGGCTTGGCCTTGAGCCGCACCAGCAGAACGGCCGCACTCATCACCGCGGCGAAGATCGCGAAGATCAGCGGGTTGTAGACGATGAGCGCTATGAGACAGACCACGGCCATGACGAGCGCGAAGGCCGGCGCGTAGGGGTAGAGCGGTGCCCGGTAGGGCCGGGCGAGGTCCGGCTCGCTGGCGCGCAGGCGGAACAGCGCGGCCATGCTCATCACGTACATGGTGAGTGCGCCGAACACCGCCATCGTCACGATGCTGGCGGTGAGCGACTGCCCGGCGACGCTGATCAGGTTGTCGCTGTAGATGGCGGCGATGCCGACGACCCCGCCCGCCAGTGTCGCCACGTGCGGCGTCTGGAAACGCGGATGCACCCGCGCGAAAAGGGCCGGCAGGAAGCCGGCGCGGGCGAGCGCGAAGATCTGGCGGGCATAGCCCATGATGATGCCGTGGAACGAGGCGACGAGGCCGAACAGGCCGAGCCAGACCAGCATGTGCAGCCAGCCGCTCGACTCGCCCACCACGCGCTTCATCGCCTGGGGCAGGGGATCGTTGAGGTCGGACAGGCTCTTCCAATCTCCGGCGGCGCCCGCGAACAGCATGACTCCGAAGGCAAGTGCGGTCAGCGTCAGCACGCCGGTGATGTAGGCGATGGGGATGGTGCGCTTGGGGTCTTTCGCTTCCTCCGCGGCCATGGCGACGCCCTCGATGGCGAGGAAGAACCAGATCGCGAAGGGGATGGCGGCAAAGATGCCGCCGATGGCCGCCGGCCCGAACCTGTCCCCTCCGGCCCAGCCGCCGGCCGTGAAATTGTCGAGGCGGAAGGCCGGAGCGACGACGCCCATGAAGACCAGAAGCTCGGCCACCGCCAGCACGGTGACGAAGAGCTCGAAGGTTGCGGCGATGCGCACGCCGACGATGTTGAGGCCCATGAACAGCAGGTAGGCGCCGAGCGCCGCGTGCTTGGGGTCGAGCCCCGGATACTGGACGTTGAGATAGGCGCCGATGGCGAGCGAGATCGCGGGCGGCGCGAACACGAATTCGATCAGCGTGGCGTAGCCGGCCACCGCCGCCCCCGTGGGCCCGAAGGCCCGGAGCGCATAGGCGAAGGGGCCGCCCGCCTGCGGGATCGCGGTGGTGAGTTCGGTGAAGCTGAAGATGAAGGCCACATACATCGCGGCCACGCACAGCGTGGTGACGAGGAAGCCGAGGGTGCCGGCCTGCGCCCAGCCGTAGCTCCACCCGAAATACTCTCCCGAGATCACGAGCCCGACGGCGATGCCCCAGAGATGGAAGGCGTTGAGGCTCTTGTCGAGCGTGGTCGAAGGCGTCGGCATCGTGCAACTCCGCAGTCCCGGCCCAATCGGCTTCAGCCCGAGAGGCGGCGTCCGAACGGGGCCATGGGGCGGAAGGCCAAGCAAGAGCGTTGCCGCTTTCCCGTGTTCGCGGCGTTCGTCGGGCGCGCGGGGCTGCGACGCCTTCTCGGGAGGGCCGCCGCATGCCGGCGCCGCTCAACCCCTCCGGGCCGGCACCGGGACGAGCCGGGAGCCGGCGGTCACTCGGGCGAGGGCCGCTGGCCGGCTGGATCGAAGGGGATTTGAGCGATGCGTCCGGCTGCAGGATGTCCGCTCAGCTCGACGTTGAAGGTCTTGTAGATGAAGGCGAGCAACTCCTCCGCCGCGCAGGCGCGCGTCTCGGACGCCGCCGCCGCCGCTTTCGCCTCATGATAGCGACGCGACAGGATCTCTTTTTCCGAAAGCGCCGTTCGCAACGCCATCTTCGTCGCGGTGAGCGTCAGCCGGCACTCGCTGATTTCGTTCATCAGCGCCGATCGTTCCGATTGCCATCGGATGCGCTCCTGCTGGACGCTCTGAATCAGGTTCAGCGCCTGCGGCTCGATCATCTCCTTCCAGCGCTGCAAATCATGGATCGTGTCCGCGGCCTGCTTTACCAGACCCAACGCGTCGTCGAGCCTGATCTCGACGTCGAACAGGGCCCATTCGGAGGGCTGGACCGGCAGGCCGCTCTCGCTGGTGATCGGACATGGGCTGTCGAGGTCCATCGGAACGCGTTCACGCCTTACGGCGCGTCCTGTCCGATGTCGCCGGTCTCCGCGGGGACGGGCTTGTTCTTCGAGCCGAAGGCCGTGAACACGGCATCGTAGATGCGGACGAGCCAGGTTTCCGCCTCCTTGGCGCGCGCCTCGGCGCGGCGGGCGCGGTCCTCCGCTTGGCTCAGCAGGACCTGGTTCGAGGCGAGCGTCTTTTGAAGCTGCCGCACCTCGTCCTCAGCTTGGCTGATGACACTTCGGAGCTGGTTCTCGAGATCGACGGCGCGCTCTTCGCTGATCCGGATCGCTTCGGCGGCCTCCTGCACGAGGTCGATCGCGGAGACCCAGTCGCGCTGCGGCGGCGAGGCCGTGCCCCCGTCGGATGCGGTGTCGGAGGTGACTGGCGAGAAATTAATGATCTTGTCTCCCGGTCGCGTCACGTTGGCCTGCCAAGCCCGCATGAGAATGGAATTGCCGGAGGAAGGGGCGGCGTCTTTCACGGCCTGTTCTGACATTCAAGCATCCTTCCAGGTCTTCTTTGCCAAGTTTTCTCTACGAAGTCTTCTTTTCCGAGGGACGGCGAATTAGGCCGACTTGCCCGTGGAGCTGAACGGCCGAACGTTGCTCACCTCGTCGGCCGAGGCATGCGCAGTGTCTTCGTCGAGCTCGTCGTTCACCTGCTCCCGCCACGGGCGGCCCGAGCGTTTCAGGGCATCGTGCTGCTTCTGCAGCGTGACCCGGCTTTCGCGCGCGATATCGAGGGCACCTTGCAGCAACGCGCGCTCCGAGCGCTCGTTCTGCAATTCCTCCATCAATCTGCGGTTCGAGGCTTCGAGATCGGCGCGGGCAGCTTCGTGCCGGTGGGTCAGGTGCTCGATGCGATCGTTCAGAACCGCGTTGCGGTTCGTCGTCTGCTCGATCGCCGCATCCTTGGCCGCGAGAGCCTTGTTGAGCATGTCGCAACGGCTGTCGAGTTCGCCGCGAATGCGCTGGATTTCCAGGAACCGCTCGGTCTGGCGCGATAGGTCGGCTTGCAGGGCTTCGAGGCGGCGTTCCAGCGTGCTCCGCGCGATGGTCGCTTCCTTGAAATTGCGATCGACCGAACGGAATTCCTCGTCCTTGTCCCGCAACTGGTTGCGGGCCTGCACCAGCAACTGTTCCGTCGAGGTCGCCCGATTCAGGGCGGCTTCGAGTTTCATCGCGAGGCTGGCGCGGTCGTTTCGGAGCGCGGACAGCTCCGTTTCGTGCTGCGCTTCGTTCCGCTCCCTTACGGAGATTTCCGTCGCGAGTTGGGTCTCGACGATGCGCAGGCGCTGCCGGTCGGCTTCGGCGGTGGTCGTCAGGTCGCGATGGCGGGCATCCAGATCCGCGAGCTGTGTCGCCTGCTCCTCGCTCAGAAGCTGGAGACGGCGTCCCTCGACCTCCAGCAGGCTGTTCCGCTCGCGGACGTTGTTCAGCTCGTGCTCGGAACGCGCCAGGGCGCTGTCGGCGGCCTGCGCTTCCTGCCGCAGCGCCCGGCTCTCGCTCGTCAGCGCCTTGTTCTGCTCGACCTCGGAAAAGAGCTGGCGCTCCAGGTTCTCGATGGCCGACACCTTGTCGCGCAGATCGATCTGATGCGCCTCGACCGCCGCATCGCGCTCGCGCAAGCTTTCCAGGGTTCGCTTCGCATGGACCTGGGAATCCGCCAGCTCGCTGTTCATCCGCGACAGCTTCGTGGAGAGATCGGCCACCTCGTCGCGCAGGTTGCCGTTGGCGCTGACCTCCTGAGTCAGCGTGTTCTCAAGCTCGGCGATTCGCACGCTGGCCTTGGACAGCTCGCTGCTGATGCTCGCCAGCGGTTGCAGGATCAGCACGAAATCGTCTTGGAGGCTTCGCAGGTCGTCCAGGCGGTCGACCATCGCGTCGATGCGCTGCCGGACGACCTCGTCCCGTTGACCGATGGCGTCGAGGTTCGTCGGAGCGGGCTCGGGCGCCGACCGGGCGCGTCTCCCGCCCTCCATCAGGTCGGGGACGACCGCCTTCGGCAGTCGCGGTGTGGGGGCCGACTCCGGGGTGCGCGACCGTTGCTCCGCGTCCCGGTCGCGTGAGGCGGATGACGTCGGCAGCACGTTTCGGAACGGCATCCAAGCCATCGCAGTGTGTTTTCCCATGACGACACGGCGAGTTTGCGTGCTTACTGCTTTTTTAACAGATTTGTCACGCAACGCGAGTCGCGAGTCCCGTTGGCAACAGGGTTCTTCCCGATCCGATGCGGATCAGTCTTTTGACAACTAAATCGTGATTACGGAATATTTTATAGTATATACTGTTTCTATTGCTGCGCTTTTATCGATAATGTAATGATTTTGTAAGACTTGCCTCTCGCGGCGTCGGGTGGCTGTTGCAATGGATCGTAATGGCCGCCCGGTTGCACGCAGTTCTGTGGCCGGGGATGCGTTGGCAAAGAATGCGTCGACAAAGAATGCTTCGGCCTGGGGCGTCGCGATACGCGCGGAATTCGCTCAACGCGGAGAGTGTCCTGCGATTGCAGCCGTAGGCCGTTTCCGGTTCGGGCCCATCCGCTCGCCAACGGAAGCCGCGTCACGTCGGCGCGGAGGCTGCTCCGGGCCATACCCTCATGAGGGCGGCGGTCAGGCGGCGCTCGGCCCTGTTTCCAGTGTGTTCCCGTCGCGGGTGCGGATGTCCATCGCATTTCCGCGCCAGACGATGGCGGTGCGGGCCCAGGCGCTCGCCCAGATCGCCGGCAGAAGGGCGTCGCGGACGAGGAGGGCGGCGAGCATCCGCGGCGAACGGTGCCAGCCGGCGCGCGCGGCCAGCGCGATTTCCGCCCCGTACCAGAGGGCGCCGGCGCCGACGAGCCAGAGCGTGGCCTCGACGCTTCCGGCCACGAGACCCGTCAGCACCAGCGGCAGCAGGGCGCCGATGCCGATCTCGGGGGCGAAGAAGAGCGGGAAGGTGACCCGCCGCAGCCGCGCCCAGCGCACCTGCCGCGACCAGACCTCCGACAGGGCGCGGTGCCCGAGCGGCTGCTGGAACGGCGAGGCGACGAGATGCACCCGCTTGCCCGCCGCGCGCACGAGCTTGGTCGCGGCGGCGTCCTCCGCGATCTCGGCGTTCAGGGCGCGGATGCCGCCCTGCGCTTCGAGGAAGGGCTTGTTCCAGAGCATGCTCTTGCCCTGCGCGAAGCCGAGGCCCAGCGCCTCGCCCGCATATTGCCAGCGGGCCTGCAGGGTGTTGAGGAAGGCGCATTCCACTTCGGCGAAGAAGTTCTCCGGACGTGCGCCGATCGGCGTCGAGCAGACGAGGCCGCTGCTCGTCCGCCACGCCGCCTGCATCTGCTGGATGTAGTCGGGCGGCATCAGGACGTTGGAATCGGCGAGGATCACCCAGTCGTGCCGGGCGGCATCCCAGCCGCGCACGCAGTTGTTGAGCTTCGGGTTGCCGCCGATGCGTTCGTCGCCGAGGATCAGCTCCGACGGGATCTGCGGATGTGCCGCCCGCATCCGCTCCAGCAGTGGCAGGATCGGGTCGCCGGCCTCCGCCACGCAGAAGATCAGCTCGTAGACCGGATAATCGAGCCGGAAGCTCGCGAGCAGCGTCTCCTCGCTGAACGCTTCCAGGCCGCGCAGGGGCCGCACCACCGAGACGGGGGCGCCCGCGGGGAAGGCGGACGGCTTGCTCTCGTCGTGGTTCTTGTCTCGACCCCGGTCGTGGCCCTTGCGTCCGATGCGCAGGGCTGCCACCGCGAGGCTCGCAAGGTTGACGGTGACGAGAACCGCGCAGAGCGCAAGGGCGGCGAGCGCGCCGCTCTCCGGCAGTGCGATCATGCGCGGCGTCTCCCGTCGAGGGTGTCTTCGGGCGCGACGGCGCGTCCCATCACGCCCCTAGCAGCGCCGCCTTATCAGGCGTGTGACACTTCAGACGCCGTCCCGGGCCGCTCCTTTGATCCCGATCGTGTTCCACCCGGCCTACGAGGCCGAACTGCCGGACGGCCATCGCTTTCCGATGCGCAAATACGGCCGGCTCGCCGAAATTCTGCGCGCCCGCGGCCTCGTGCCGGACGGCTTCGTCACGCCGGAACCCGCCGACGCGGCAATGCTATCGGGGGCGCACGATCCGGCCTATGTCGCGGCGGTGCTCGCCGCGCAGGTGCCGCGGGTGATCGAGCGGGCGATCGGCCTGCCCGTGACGGAGGCCGTCGCCGCCCGCGCCTGCGCCTCGGCCGGGGGGACGCTGCGCGCCGCGCGCCTGGCACTCAGCCACGGGCTCGCCGGCAGCACGGCCGGCGGTAGCCACCACGCGCGGCGGGCCGGCGGTGCGGGATTCTGCGTGTTCAACGACGTGGCGGTGGCCGCCCTCGCCCTGAGACGCGAGGGCGCGATCACCCGGGCGCTGATCGTCGATCTCGACGTGCATCAGGGCGACGGCACCGCCGATTGTCTCGCCCGCGAGCCCGACCTGTTCACGCTCTCGATCCACTGCGAGCGCAACTATCCGCACGACAAGGTGCCGGGCGACCTCGATATCGGCCTGCCCGACGGGCTCGACGATGCGGAATACCGCGCGGTGCTGGAGGCGCGCCTGCCCGCGCTGGTCCAGAACTTCGCGCCGGACCTGATCTTCTACAATGCCGGTGTCGATCCGCATCGCGACGACCGGCTCGGACGCCTCTGCCTCACCGATGCGGGATTGCTCGCCCGCGATCGATACGTGGTCGGCCTCGCGCGGGCGCAGCGGATTCCGCTCTGCGCCGTGATCGGCGGCGGCTATGGCAGCGATGTCGACGCCCTGGCCGCGCGCCACGCCCTCGTCTTCGAGGCGATGGCCGGAGCCTGAGGAACGCCGGTCCGCGCGGCCGGTTTACCCAGCCACGGAGGCGATGCGACAGGAAGAGACGATGCCGGACGATGCGTTCGACCTGAACCGCTTCGTGGAAGCACAGGACGGCCTCTACGAGGGCGCGCTCGCGGAATTGCGGAACGGGCGCAAGCAGAGCCACTGGATGTGGTTCATCTTCCCCCAGATCGCCGGGCTCGGCTCCAGCGCGATGGCCCGGCGCTACGCGATCCGCTCGCTGGCCGAGGCGCAGGCCTATCTCGCCCATCCGCTGCTCGGCGAACGGCTGCGGACCTGCACGCGGGCCGCGAATGCCTGGGAGGGCCGCTCGGCCCACGCCCTGTTCGGCGCGCCCGACGACGTGAAGTTCCGTTCCTCCATGACGCTGTTCGCGCGGGCCGATCCGGCCGATCCGGGCTTCGCCCGTGCGCTCGCGTCATTCTTCGAGGGACGGCCCGACCCGCTGACCTTGGAAAAGCTGGAACAGTGTTGAGCCGACGCCGTCGCCCGGCCGCCTTGCGGCTTCGAACAGACGTCAAAGCCGCAATTGAGTTCTAACCCGATTTCTCCGGATCACCCATTAGTATAGAATTATTACAAAAAGTTGAATGTTCTGATGATTGGTTGTTGACGATACATTGCGTGTAAACATAGATGTTTCAAGACCGCCGATCGAAGATCAAATATTAGTCCGTTCTCTGAGTGTTCGGAGATTGGTCGGACATGAGGCATTATGATGAAGCGCGCGCTCGTCTTAGCCAATGGCCCGCGCATCCAATACCGAGTCTTGCGATGCGCGGGCGAATGCTTCGATGAAGTCTACGTCCTGGGTGCAAACGATGCATATCTCCTGAAGCGTTCGCGTTTTTGTGAAAAATATATCGATTTTACGGGAGATTTTGCCAATATCCGGCAATCGGATCTTGCCGATATTCGCCGGCTCTGTGCCGTCCACAAGATCGATATGGTGCTTCCGAGTTGCAGCCGGACGACGCGTCTTCTGGCGGCCCATGGGGCCGAGTTCGGGGCGCCGTACTATCCCGTGCCGGATCAGGAAACCTTCGACGCGCTCGACGACAAGTGGCGCTTCGCCGGCGTCTGCGCCGACCTCGGGCTTCCCGTCCCGCTGACGCGGCGGTTCGAGACGATGGCGGATCTGCGCCGCGACCCGGACTGTGGCCGCCTCGAATTCCCCCTGATCCTGAAGCCGGCGGCCATGTCGGGCGGCTACGGCGTGCGGCGGATCGATTCCGCCGACGCGCTTCCCGAGCATCTCAGTTACACACCGATCATCTGTCAGGCTTACGTGCCGGGCGAGGAGTTGAGTGCGTTCTATCTCTGTGAAGCCGGGACGATCTTCGCGTCGTTCTCCTATCGCCGGACCCTGACCAAGCTGGAGGAAATCCGCGTTCCGGCCATCGATGCGCATGCGAGCAGGCTCGTCGCGCATTTCCGCTACGACGGGGTGATCGGGTTCGACGTCCGGCGCCGGCCCGATGGCGAGATCGCCTTCATCGAGTGCAACCCGCGCTTCTGGTACCACATGGAGGTGGCGATGCTGGCGGGCCTGAACTTCGTCACCCTCGGCTGCCGCCTGCGTGAGGGGGAGGGCGGCCCCGCGGATTCCGACACGCTCAAGATCCGGTCGCCGCGGCGCCTGTGCGGAAACCTGCTCACGCCCTGGCGCCTGAACCGCGCCGAACGGGCCTATCTCCGCTACATCGTCCGCGATCCGGCGATCTCCGGCTGGGCGGCGTTCCAGAGCGCGATCGGCCGCTACCGTCTCGCCGGCGGGCAGCTCCTGTGAGGCGCGCACCGTCGCGCCGGATAGTGGCGCCGCTTCCGGCCCGTTCGCGACGGACCGGGGCCGGTCGGCGCATCGGGATATCCCCCTCAAGAGCGCGTGCTTTAAGCGCGGCTTTGTCGTCGTTCTCAACCGCCAGAGATGTGACGACGTCGTGAGCCGGCCCGCGGATGCAGGGTCGGCGGAGCGACGAGACCGATGAGAGGGGCCGTCCATGGATTCGAGCGGCGACTTCGCGAGCCTGCCTCCGGCCGAGCCCGCGCCCCCGTCCTTGGTGCCCGATGCGGTCTCGCACCGGCCGGCCTTTTCCGTCGAAGTCGCGACCGCGCCGCGCTTTCGCGCCCTCGCCGCGGAATGGCGCCGGCTGGTCCGGCGCTGCGCCGAGCCGAACGTGTTCATGGAGCCCGCCGTCGCCGGCGCGATGTATACCGCGACCGAGACGCCGCTGCATATTCTCCTCGCCTGGTCCCGACGCGGCGGGGAAGAGGCCGAGCTGATCGGTGTCTGGCTCCTCGTGATCGGCCGGCCCTCGTCGCGCCTGCCGATCCGGACGCTCGAAGCCCCGTGCAATTCGCTGACCTTTCTCGGCTCGCCGGTGCTCGATCGCGACCATGCGGTCGAGGCCCTGTCGGCGATGCTCGATGCGGTTGCCGAGAATTCCACCCTGCCGAAGCTGATCTGCGCCAACCAGATCGCGATGGACGGGGCGGTCTTCGCCGCCCTCGTCGGTGCGGCCAGCCGGCGCGGCTTCCGAATTGTCGAGATCGAGCGCCGGCAGCGCGCCCGGCGCGATGCGCCGGTCGCAGGACAGGCTGCGCCGGCCCTTCCCGGCTCCACGAAGCGGCGTGCCGAGTTGCGGCGGCATCGCAAGCGGCTCGCGGAGCAGGGCGAGTTGCGTCACGTCAGCTCTCGCAAGCCGGAGGAGGTCAGCGCGGCCTTCCAGGAATTCCTCGATCTGGAGGCGGCCGGCTGGAAGGGCCGCAAGAGTCGGCGCGGACGGGCGATCCGCAACGCGCCGCCGCTCTGCGCCTTCGCCCAGACGATGATCGTGGGGTTGGCGCGGGACGGCTGCGCCGGCATCGAGACCCTGCGCCTCGACGGCCGGGCCATCGCGATGAACATCTGGCTGCGATCCGGCCGCACGGCCTTCGGCTGGAAGATGGCGTATGACGAGGCTTATGCGAAATGGGGGCCCGGCTCGCTGCTGATGGAGGCGACGACCGAGACGGCGTTCGCGGACGGGACCATCGACACCATCGATTCCTGCAACCGCGACACCTCGGCGGCGCTGGCGCAGATCTGGCCGGACCGCCGCGAGATCGCGGATCTCCTGATCGACGTCTCCCCCGGCGGCTCCTTGCGCGGCCGGTTGACGGCCCTGTCGGAGACGCTGTTCCGGCACGGTCGCGGCGTTGCCCGCCGCACCTACAAGACCCACGTCAAGCCGGTCTATCTGCGGGCCCTGGCCCGGCTGACCCCGAAGCCGCGATCCGGAGCGGGGCAGCAGGGGAAGACGGACGGTTAGAGCATCGTCCCGAAAGGTGGTGGCCGGCTTTCGGAAAAAGGACGATGCTTCAGGAGGTCCGATCCTGCCGGATCAGGGTGCGGCCGGCTTCTCCGTGCCGGCGCGATCAACCCGCGCCTCCGGCCGGCTGTCGGTCGAGGCGAAGTAGGGCTTGATGTCGAGCAGGGGCGTGCCGTCGATGCAGTCGAGCCCGCGCACGCGGACGGTGCCGTCGGCGATGTCGAGCCGCTCGACCACGGATAGGGCGATGGGGTTCGGTCGCGCCGGCGAGCGGAGCGAGAAGGTGCCGCGGCTGCCCGGCGCGTGGCGCGGCTGCTGGCGCACGAGGTCGCGGGCGGCCCGGTCCATCCAGTAGAGCACGATCAGGTGGGTGGCGCCCTCCAGGTTCTGGAGCGCGGGCCGATAGGCGGCATCGACTTCGAGGGTGCAGACCGCGTCCGTCTGCGTGCCGTTCTTCGGGCACTCGCCTCGGTCTTTCCACGGCGTGCGCACCCGGCCGATGAAGTAGAGGCCCGCATCGTAGTCGGCGGGCAGCGGGATCGCCTCCTCGCCGGGGCGCCGCTCGACATCCTCGTTCATTCGCTCTCGCTTCCCCGTTTGGCGACGCATGCCTTGTCGCCCCGGTGTGCCGCCGCCGCAAGGTGGGCAGGTGCCTTGCAAGGCAAGCCTCTTGCGCGTCTCGCCGCCAAGTGCGGTGTAGACGTCTTGGGGTCAGCGGGGAGGGCACATGGTCATCGACGAGTTGCGGCCGATGGAGGCTGTTGCCGACGCAGAGACAGCCGTGGACCGGCTCGAGGCGCTGCACGCGGGCGCGACCCAGGCGCTCCAGACGGCCCTGGCGCGCTACCTCGAACACCGCATCGCCCCGGACGCGACCGAACGGCTCCAATTTCGCTACCCTGAGCTGCGCCTGACCTACCAGCCCGCGGGGCCGCTGCCGCGGCTCAACCGGGCCACCGCCAAGTTCCAGGCGCCCGGCCTCTACGCCACCACGGTGACGCAGCCCGGCTATTTCCGCGCCTATCTCTTGGAGCAGTTGCGGCCGCTCGTGCGCGATTACGGCGCCAGCATCGAGGTCGGCCTGTCGGGCCAGGAGATTCCCTATCCCTACATCGTCGAGCCCGGCACCGATCTCGGCGGCAGCGGCGTCAGCACGAGCGATCTCGCCACCCTGTTCCCGACGCCGCTCCTCTCGGTGGTGGGCGATGAGGTCGCCGATGGCCTGTGGCTGGAGAATGCCGGCGATCCGCGCCCGCTCGCTTTGTTCGACGGGGTGCGCACCGATTACTCCCTGCGCCGGCTGGTGCACTATACCGGCTCGGACTGGCGCGAGATCCAGCCCTGGATCCTGCTGACCAATTATCACCGCTACGTCGATGGCTTCGTCCGCCACGGGTTGGAGCGTCTGGCGGCGGGGGAGGGGGAGCGGCTGGTGCTGCCCGGCGGGATCGTCGTGGAGCAGGCCGAGGCCGCCTCGGCCGACCCGGCGGCGCTGATCGCCGCCTCGCCCTGGCACAAGTACCAGATGCCGGCCTACCACCTCGTCGGCCGCGGGCCGGACGGGGCGCCCCAGGGCACGACGCTGGTCAATATCGGTGTCGGCCCCTCCAACGCGAAGACCATCACCGACCATCTCGCGGTGCTGCGTCCGCATTGCTGGCTGATGGTCGGGCATTGCGGCGGCTTGCGCCAGTCGCAGACCATCGGCGACTACGTGCTTGCCCACGGATACCTGCGCCGCGACCGCATCCTCGACGACCTCGTCCCGCCCGAAATCCCGGTGCCGGCTTTGGCCGAGGTGCAGATCGCCCTGCAAGCGGCGGCGGCGGCCGTCACCGGGGAGCGGGCGGACGCGCTCAAGCAGCGCCTGCGCACCGGCACCGTGGTGACGTACGACGACCGCAACTGGGAGCTTCGCTTCAGCCAGGAGCGGCGGCGCATCAACCTCTCGCGGGCGATCGCGGTGGACATGGAGAGCGGCACCATCGCCGCGCAGGGCTATCGCCTGCGGGTGCCCTACGGCACGCTGCTCTGCGTCTCCGACAAGCCGCTGCACGGCGAGATCAAGCTGCCGGGCGCGGCCAACGCCTTCTACGAGCGGGCGGTGGCCGAGCATCTCAAGATCGGACTCGCCACCCTCGACACCCTGCGCGCTGACCGGGCCGGCCTGCACTCGCGCAAGCTTCGCAGTTTCGACGAGCCGCCGTTCCGGTAGGGGGCTGCCCTGCGGGGGTGTCCGGCGTTTCGAAAGGGCAAGCCCTTTCGCGGGTCCAGGGCGAAGTCTTGATTGAAGGGAGGCCGGGCCAACGCCCCGGCGCCCCGCCAAAGGGATGATCTTTCTCGGAAGCCCGGTGCGAGCCTATGCCGCCCGCACCGTGGCGAGGAACTGCGAGACCTGGGCGCGCAGGGCCTCGGACTGGTGCGACAGTTCGCTGGCGGCGCCGAGCACTTGGCTGGCCGCCGCGCCCGTCTCCTCGGCCGCGCCCGCCACGCCCGCGATGTTGCCCGTCACCTCCGAGGTACCGGTCGAGGCCTGGGCGACGTTGCGGACGATCTCCTGCGTCGCCGCGCCCTGCTGCTCCACCGCCGCGGCGATGGCGGTCGCCGTCGTGTCGATGTCGCGGATGCGGCCGGCGATGTCGCCGATCGCCGCGACCGCCTGACCGGTCACGCCCTGGATCTGCCCGATCTGCGCCGAGATCTCCCCGGTCGCCCGGGCGGTCTGGTTGGCGAGTTCCTTGACCTCGGCGGCGACCACCGCGAAGCCGCGGCCGGCCTCGCCCGCACGGGCCGCCTCGATGGTGGCGTTGAGCGCGAGCAGGTTGGTCTGGCCGGCGATGGAGGAGATCAGGCCGACCACGTCGCCGATGCGGCCGACCGCGGCGTTGAGTTCCTGCACGAGATGGGCGGTCCGGTCCGATTGGGTGACGGCGGCCTGCGCCAGCTGGGTGGAGCCCGCGACCTGCCGGCCGATCTCGGCGACCGAACTACCGAGTTCCTCGGCGGCGGAGGCCACGGTGTTGACGTTGGTCGCGGCCTCTTCCGCCGCGGCGGCGACGGTGGTCGCCTGGGTCGCGGTCTCGGTGGCCGTCGCGGTCATGGTCGAGGCGGTCGCCTGCAGCTCGGTCGCCGAGGAGGAGACCATGCCGACGATGCCGCCGACCGCCGTCTCGAAGCGGTCGGCCAGTTCGATCATCGTACGCCGGCGCTCGACGGCCGCCGCCTCGTCGGCGATGCGGCGCATCTCGGTTTCCTCGGCGGCCTTGCGCGCGACCATCGCCTTGATGCGCTCGACGGCGCGGCCGACCTCGCCGATCTCGTCCCCGCGCGCCGCCTCCGCGATGCTGGCGTCGATGTCGCCCTCCGACATCCGCCGCAGCACCGCCACGAGACGGTCGAGCGGGCGGGTGATGCCGAACACGGCGATGCTGCCCGCGAGCGCGATGGCGACGAGCAGGGCGAGCCCGGAGCCGACCATGAGCGTGGTGATCGCGCGGTTCGCCTCTTCGGCGGCGGCCTGCTTCTTGCCCTGCATCTGTTGGCCGATCTCGACGACGCGGGCCTGCACCTGATCGTTCAGCTTCTCCCGGATCGGTGCGGAATCCTCGCGCACGATCTTCATCGCCGCTTCGGTGTCGTTGACGAGGCCGAGCTCGGTCGAGCGGCGGAGATGGTGGAAGAAGGTCTCCGCCGTCTGCCGCATCTGCCGGTTGGCGGCCAGGTGTTCCGGCGTATCGGGGAGGCTGGAGAGCCGGTCGAACGCCGCGTAGGCCGCCACCGCGGCGGCCTCCTGACGCGCCTTGTGCCGCGTCATCACCTCGGGGCGGGTCTCGATGATGGTGGTGCGGTTGTGAATGGCAGCCTCGTTGAGGCTGGATGCGGCCGTCAGGATGCTTTCCTGCCGCACGGCCTCCACGTCGATGACCTGCTGCGTCTGCTCGGCGACGCTGTTCAGAGCATTGCGCGCGTAGGCGATGACGCCGACGGTCGAACTCGCCATTAGGGCCAGGGGCACGGCGACCTTCACGAGGATCCCGGCATTGTCGATCAGTTTCATCACGCTCGTCCCACGGATATGTCTTGGACGAGAGTGCTGTCGGCGACACCTTAACTGTGTGTTGCCGGGTCTAAACTCTGCGCATTTGTTATGACACGCTCATATCACGATGTCGTGATCAGCATAGGGCCCACAAGTAATTTCGTTATTTGCAGACAGGCGCGGAACGATTCGGATTTCGCGCTGTTGCCGCGATCCGGCCGTGTCCGGGGAGATCCCGTCCAACGCCTTCGGGCTTGCCCTCCGGGACGATGCTTTAGGCTCTTGTTTTCGCATCATCTTCTTTCCGAAAGCCGGCAACCACCTTTCGGGACGCTGCTTTAGCGCTCGCGCTGCCACAGCC
Source organism: Methylobacterium sp. AMS5 (assembly GCF_001542815.1). Classification (GTDB taxonomy): domain Bacteria; phylum Pseudomonadota; class Alphaproteobacteria; order Rhizobiales; family Beijerinckiaceae; genus Methylobacterium. The sequence goes on along the minus strand of NZ_CP006992.1, from coordinate 530,446 downwards.
CGGCGCGCTCGGCGCGCGCTTGATCCTCGGCTTCAACGAGATCGCTCGGCGCGTCCTCGGCAGCCCGCGCCCCACCCGCCGTTACGATCAGCGAGGCGAGGTCGTCGCCGTCCAGGCGGCAGCGCGAGGAGACCGGATCGCCGGAGCAGACGATCTCCCGGCGGCGCAGATAGCGTGCGAGTTGGCGGGCCAGCGCGCCGCCCTCGCCGACGACGCCGAGCAGCCGCACCTTGCGTCCGCGGATCGCCAGGGTGCCGGTATCGACCACTTCGGGGACGCCCCGCACCTCGCCCGCAACGGTGGCGGCCGGTGCCGGCGCGACTGCGCTGGCCGGCACCGGCTCGGCGCGAGCCGCGGACGGCGCCGGGCGCTTGCGTCCCTTCAGCACCTTCTGCGCCCGTTCCACGAAGTCGTGGAAGACCCGGGCCGGGATGTCGCCGCCGGTGACCTTGTTCATCGGCGTGTTGTCGTCGTTGCCGACCCAGACGCCGACGATCATGTCCGGGGTCAGCCCGACGAACCATGCATCGCGATAATCCTGGCTGGTGCCGGTCTTGCCGCCGACCGCGAGGCCGTTGACCCGTGCGGCCTTGCCGGTTCCGGACTCCACCACCGCCTGAAGCGAGTCGAGCATCATCGACTGAACCTGCGCGTCCATCGCCGCACCGGGCTTCGGCGCGGGGCGCTGGTAGAGGGGCTGCGGGGTGTTTCCGCGGATCGTACGGACGAGATAGGGCTCCACCGGCATGCCGGGGCCGAGCACGCCGGCATAGGCGCGGGTCATCTCGAGGAGCGAGACGTCGGCCGAGCCGAGGGCGAGGCTCGGCACCTCCGGCAGATCCGACTGCACGCCGAGGCGGCGCGCCTCGGCGATGATCGCGGGCAGGCCGACATCCTCGCCGAGCTGGGCGGCGATGGTGTTGATCGAGAGCGCGAAGGCCGAGCGCAGCGGCAGCGCGCCGCGGAAGCGGTTGTTGGAGTTCTGCGGCTCCCACTCGCCGATCTGGGTCGGGCGGTCCACGAGCACGCTGTCGGGGAAGAAGCCCTTGCCGTAGGCGGCCAGATACACGAACAGCTTGAACAGCGAGCCCGCCTGCCGCTTGGCTTGGGTCGCGCGATTGAACTGGCTGTCCTCGTAGTCCCGGCCCCCCACCATGGCGAGGATCGCCCCGTCGGGCGCCATCGCCACGAGCGCGCCCTGGCCGACCTTCTTCTTTCCGCCCTCGCCGTCGAGGCGGCGGGCGAGCACGCCTTCGGCGAGGCTCTGGAGGTCGAGGTTGAGGGTCGAGCGCACGGTGACGTCGCCGGCGGCCTCGGTCAGCCGCTTCACGTCGCCCGACACCGCGTCGAGGAAGTAGTTGGTGCCCGGCGGCGTCTCGGGCGGCGTGTGCAGGGTGAGCTTTTCCGCCCGCGCCTTGTCGGCCTCAGGTTGGCTGATCGCGCCGGTCTCGACCATGGCCTGCAGCACGAGGTCGGCCCGCTCCTTGGCGCCGCCGAAATTGCGGGTCGGGGCGAGCTGCGAGGGTGCGCGCACGAGGCCGGCCAGCATCGCCGCCTCCGGCAGGGTCAGACCGGCGGCCCCGTGTCCGAAGTAACGCCGCGCCGCCGCATCCGCCCCGTAGGCGCCGGCGCCGAAATAGGCGGTGTTGAGATAGCCGACGAGGATCTCCGGCTTCGTCAGCGTGCTCTCTAGGCGCAGCGCCAGGAAGGCCTCCTGGATCTTGCGCTTGAGCGTCTTCTCCTGGGTGAGCGAGGTGAGCCGGGCATACTGCTGGGTGATGGTCGAGCCGCCCTCGCGCACGCCGCCGCCGGTCGCGTTGCGCCAGACGGCGCGGGCCATGCCGCGCAGGTCGATGCCCCAGTGGCTGTAGAAGCGCCGGTCCTCGATCGCCACGATCGCCTGGGCAAGGCGGGGCGGCAAGGTTTTCTCGGTCAGCCGCTCGCCCTGGAACGCGCCGCGGGTGGCGAAGGCACGCCCGCTCTCGGCCTCGACCACGAGGGCGCGCTGGTTCGCCTCCGGCGCCACCCCGCCGAGCGGCGGCAGGGCGGCGAAGGCGACAAAGACGTATCCGGCCAGGATCACCAGCGGCAGGCCGATCACGACGGCCAATCCGATCACCCAGGGCCGACGGCGGCGGGGAGCGCGAGCGGCGGGATCGTCGACGGGATCGCTCTGTGTGTCCGGCTGATCGACCCGGGCCGCGACGGGCGCCGCCGGTGCGGTGCGCGGCGCGGTCGAGCGAAGGCGGTCCGCGGTGCGAGCGAAGACCGGTCTGGCCCCGTTGGCTGCCCCCTTGGCCGCATCCCTGGCGGCGGCGGTTCCGCTGCGCCAAGCGCTGCGTCCCGCGCTCCCGGCAAGGCGGCCGAGCTGGCGCGCGAGCAAAGCGGCTGCCCGCGCGGCTTCGCGCGCTGCGGCCCGCGTCTCGGTCCCGTCCTCGCCCGGCCTGTCCGGTCCCTGCGCCGTCATTGCGAACCGTTCGCCGCCTGCCGGAAATCACACATCATGGGGCGGACCTTAGCGGAGCGGGGGCCGGCAAGGCTACGCGCCAGAAGGGGGGGCGCGAAGAAGGGAGCCGATGGGTGGCCCCGGCGACACGCTCGGTCACCGCTCCCCCCGCTGCCGTCGTGTGATCCGGCCTGCCGCCGGGGTCGAAAGCCGATCGGCTTGATCGGGCTGAGGGCTGGTGAGGGTGGAAAGCGGGCGCTCGTCCCCCGCCCTGGAGCGGACGTTCCGCCTCCGACCCACCGACGCTGGCTTCTACCTCCAAAGCAGACATAGGCTCGAGACAAATCACTCGGAGGGCATCAGCGCGGCCTTCGGCGCCGAAGGACGAGCCGTCCCGCTTTTGCGAGCGGAAATCGCACGCATGATCAGCCGCGTTATAGGGTCCAGTGAGATCCTAGAGGTTCTGCGGGCTCCGTAAATTTACTGACGCGCCGATTTATCTTGATAACTAGCTGCTATTCCGTGGCCCACATTGGATAAGACGCCAGTATGCTAAGCGCTCCGCCATAAGTATCAGGCGCATATAGGCTTGAGTGTGCGTTTTTAAGCAGAAATTGCATAAAATATCTGCAACGCGTCTTTGAAAATTCAATCAATTATTAACTATCTAAGTGATAAATTCAGACTAGCGCACTCTAGCTGGTATTCGTTAATAGCATGTGGATCTCAGGTATTTCAATACGCGCAAAACTTATCTTATCCTACGCTAGCGTGCTTCTATTTGTACTCGCAGTCGGCGCCGTGGGGTGGAATGGCATTTCTTCGCTCAGTGCATCAATTTCCAATATTGGTCGGAACGCTCTACCAAGTGTAGCGACCGCTGCTTCTCTGCGGGCAGCTGCGATCGATGTGCGCGTTAGCGTCGTAAATCATATCCTCTACCCTGATGTAGAGAAGATGACTTATGAGGAAGGCGCGCTCAAGCAAAAGATTGCAACAGTCGATAAATTCCGCACAGCATATGAGCTGCTTATTATTTTGCCAGGCGAAAGGGAACTATTTGAAAAATTTCAATCGAACTGGAAAACTTTTCTCGATAAATTGCCGAATGTAATAATATTTTCGCGCAATGGCGACAAAGCAAATGCCTTGAAAGAAAATCTCACAATCCTCCGTCCGAGCATCAAGTCCGCGGCTGATGCTCTCGACGCTATCGTTTCTCTGAACGAGACCGCCGCAGATGCTGCCGTTGTCGCCAGCGAGCAATCTGTGAAGAAGGCGAATACTTTGATGGGCATGATGAGCGCGATGGCCGTTGCGCTAACGCTACTAGTAACAGCCCTCATCATACGCAGCATCACACAAGGGATCGGCGCCATCGTGCGTCCAATGCAGGCGTTAGCTTCGGGCGACTTAACCGTGACGGTTCCCTATCAAAATCAGGGTACTGAGATCGGCACTATCGCCGATGCCGTACAGGTGTTCAAAGACGGTCTCGTTCGAATGAAGGTTTTGGAAGAAGATTCTGCGCAGGCCCGCCTTGATGCCGAGCAACAGCGAAAGCGCGCAATGCGGGAGATGGCCGATGGGTTCGAAGCGGCAGTAGGCGGCGTCATCGGCATGGTGTCGTCCTCGGCCACCGAACTGCAGGCGACCGCGCAACAGATGACCTCGACGGCGGGCGAGACCGCCAGCCAGTCCACGGCTGTCGCCGCGGCGGCCGAGGAGGCCGCCTCTAACGTCAACACCGTCGCCGCGGCAGCCGAAGAACTCGGCTCGTCGGTGCAGGAGATCGGCCGCCAAGTCGATGGCTCTGCCGATCTGGCCCGTCAGGCCGTCGCCGAGGCCGATGAGGCCGGCGCGCTGGTGCAGCAACTCAGCACCGCCGTCTCCCAGATCGGCGATGTCGTCGGGCTGATCTCGACCATCGCCGGGCAGACGAACCTGCTGGCGCTGAACGCCACGATCGAGGCGGCGCGGGCGGGGGTGGCGGGCAAGGGTTTTGCCGTCGTCGCCGCCGAAGTGAAGGCTTTGGCCGAGCAGACCGCCAAAGCGACGAACGAGATCTCCGGGCAGATTCTCAAGATACAGGCGTCGACCGGGCAGGCGGTGGCCTCAATCGGCGGGATCACCGGGCGCATCCGCGAGATCAGCGCGGTGTCGACCTCGATTGCGGCGGCGGTGGAGCAGCAGGGCGCCGCCACACAGGAGATCGTGCGCAATGTTGCCCAGGCGGCGGCCGGAACGGGCGAGGTAACCGGCAACATCGCTGGCGTCGCCGGGGCCGCCGAGGAGACGGGCGCCGCCGCGACCCAGGTGCTGGGAGCAGCCTCGGAACTGTCGCGCCAGTCGGAGCACTTGCAGAGCGAGGTTGGGCGCTTCCTTGCCACCGTGCGAGCGGCCTGACACGATGCCGTGAACGTCCGCTTCCGCCACCTGTTCGAGCGGAAGCGGACGGGCAGAAAACCACCCGACCCGGACGTCGGCCATCCTCCACCAAGCCGCCACGAGGCGGACCTTCCGAGGGTCCGTGACGGGTCGAAACCGGCCCTGCATAGAATGGCGCTGATCGAGGTTTGACCCGCGTTCTGCAGAACCCGGAACACGGACTATGATCCCGGCCCGCTTTCCCGGATCCACGACCGTGACCTCCCCTCCGCATCTCCGCCGGCCCTCTCCCTGGATCGCGCTCGCCTGCGGCGCGGTCATCGTGACCATCGCCCTGGGACTCCGCCAGGGGTTCGGCCTGTTCATGCGGCCGGTCGAGTTGGATCTCGGCGTCGGGCGGGAGAGCTTCGGCCTCGCCATGGCCGTGCAGAACCTCATCTTCGGGCTCGCCCAGCCTTTCGTCGGGGCGCTGGCGGACCGGTACGGGCCCGGACGCGTCGCCGCGGGCGGTGGCCTTCTCTACGCCCTCGGCCTCGCGCTGGCGGCCTTCGTGTCCTCTTCCCTCGGCCTCACCGTCACGCTCGGCGTCCTGCTTGGGCTGGCCATGACCGGCGTCACCTTCGTCGTCGTGCTCGGCGCGGTCGTGCCGATGATGCCGGCCGGACGCCGGGGCGCGGCCGCGGGGATCGTCACGGCGGGTGGCTCGGTCGGGCAGTTCCTGCTCGTGCCGGCCACCCAGATCGCGATGGACGGCCTCGGTTGGCGCGGGGCGCTGCTGGCCGGTGCGGGGCTGGCCGCCCTGATGGTGCCGCTCGCCCTCGGCATCGCCCGGACGGCTGCCGCCGGTTCGGTGCGGAGCGCCGCCACCGCCGACGCGATCCCGCTCGGCGCCGCCCTGCGGCAGGCGGCCGGCCATCGCGGCTACTGGCTTCTCAATGCCGGTTTCTTCGTCTGCGGCTTCCACATCGCCTTCGTCTCGACCCACCTGCCGGCCGTGTTGAGCGATGCCGGCCTCGATCCGGGGATCGGGGCCCGCGCGCTGGCCCTGATCGGCCTGTTCAACATCCTCGGCTCCTACGCTTTCGGCGTCGCCGCGGACCGGCTGCGCAAGAAATACGTGTTGTCGTGGATCTACTTCGCCCGCGCGGCGGTGATGGCTTTGTTCGTCGTCCTGCCCTTCACCCCGCTCACCGCGACGCTGTTTGCCTGCGCCATCGGCTTCCTCTGGCTCGGCACCGTCCCGCTGACGAGCGGCCTCGTCGGGCAGATCTTCGGCGTGCGCTATCTCTCGACCCTGTTCGGCATCGTCTTCATGAGCCATCAGGTCGGCGCCTTCTTCGGCGCGTGGGGTGCGGGCTTCATCTTCGCCCGGACCGGTTCCTACGATGCGGCCTGGACCCTCTCCATCGGCATCGCGCTTCTGGCCGGTCTCCTCAACCTGCCGATCCGCGACGTTCCCCTGGTGCCGCGGGCGAGGCCGGCATGAGCGTTCGGGACGAACTCGTCGTCCTCGCTCTTCTCGGTGCGCTGACCCTGGCCGGCGCGCTCCTGTGGGCCCGCGAGGGGGTAGGGCTCTGGCTGCGCGCCGCCTTCCCCCTCTGCTTCTGAGCCGCCCCCCGCCTCACCGCGCGATGGCGCGGATGAAATAGACGAGCGCCGTGAAGGCGAGAAGGCTCAGGCCGTAGAGGGCGGCGAACCAGAGGATGCGACGGGCGCTCAATGGTAGCTCGCCGCGTTCGGGTTCTCCTCGATCTTTCCCCGGAAGACCCAGTAGGCGTAGGCCGTGTAGGCCAGCGTCAGCGGCATCACCACCGCGTAGCCGACGAGGGCGAATTGCAGCGCCGAGGTCGCGTTGGCCGCCTGCCAGATCGTGAGCTTGGGCGGCACGATGTACGGAAACAGGCTGATCGCGAGCCCGAGGAAGCCGAGCAGGAACAGGGCGATCGAGAGAAGGAAAGGCGCGACATGGCGCCCGTCGTCGATCGCCTTCCAGATCCGCCAGCAGACGAAGGCGGTGAGCAGCGGCACGGGTGCCACGAACAGCACGTTCGGCCAGGAGAACCAGCGCCACTGGATATGCAGGCCGAGGAACGGCACCCAGGCGCTGACGACCGCCATCGAGAGGACGGTGCCGATCAGGAACTGCCGGGCCTTGATCCGTGACCAGATCTCCAGCTCGCCCGAGGTCTTCATCACACACCACGTCGCGCCCAGCAGCCCGTAGCCGCAGACGAGGCCGATGCCGGTCATGACGCTGAAGGGCGTGAGCCAGTCGAGCGTACCGCCGGAGAAGCCCCTTCCCTCGGTCTGGAAGCCCTGGACGAAGGCGCCGAGCACCATGCCCTGCGCGAAGGTGGCGATCAGCGAGCCGTAGTGGAAGGCATTGTCCCACACCACCTGCGACCGCTCGGCCTTGAAGCGGAACTCGAAGGCGACGCCGCGGAAGATCAGCGCGATCAGCATCAGGATGATCGGCAGGTAGAGCGCCGGCAGCAGGATCGCGTAGGCGACCGAGAAGACCGCGAACAGGCCGCCGCCGCCGAGCACGAGCCAGGTCTCGTTGCCGTCCCAGATCGGCGCCACCGAGAGCATCATCCGATCACGCCAGTTGCCGGGCCGCGCGGCGGTGAAGAGGATGCCGACGCCGAGGTCGAACCCGTCGATGACGACGTACATCGCCACCGCGAGCGCCAGCAGGCCGGCCCAGACCAGCGGCAGCCAGAAGGCCAAGCCCTCGTATTCGCTTCCGAAGCCGAACATCCCTGCACCCTCCCGGTCGATGGCACCGGTGCGCGACACGAGCACCGCCTGAGTCTCGGTCGCAAAACGCCCGCCGTGCCCAGCGGGGAGACGCGCGGCGATCGGGCGTTTTGCGAGGCACTCTCTTCAGGCCAGAACCGCGCTCAGTGTGAAGTTGCTCCCCGCCAGGGCGGTTGTCGATCGCTGGCGGACAGGGTGTCGGCGGACGGGTGGGGCGGCGCGATCCCTCCGCCGACATGGCGGAGGAGGGCATCCGCCCCGGCCCGCGCCATGTCCTCACGCGCCTCGGGCGGGAGGGCGTTCACGGCCTCCACGAGTGCGCCGATGCCGCCCGTGGTCAGGCGATCCATGACATCGCCCGTCGCGATCCCCGTCCCGGCGGCGTGCGGCCGGGACGGATCGGGGCCGCCCTGGCGTTGAAGCGCGAGATAGGAGAGGGCGCCGATCACGAGGGCGGCGCGCAGAAAAAACGACATCGTTCCGGTTCCAGAGGGCACTGCATCGCCGGCGCGGCCGACAAAGGTCGATCGCCCGATCCTGCCATCCTCGCGCCTCCGCCGGATGAACCGGAAGAGTCGAAAGCGCCGACGTGGTGAACGAAGCGTTTTTCTTGACGCCGCGCCCCTCCCGGCCCCCTGTTTACCCTCTGTGGAGCGTCGGTCCGGCCTGGCCCGGGCCTTGTGAAAAGCGGGGATCGGCGCCGCCTCCGGGGCCGGTCGTCGCCGCACTCGGCGGCAAGTGAGCGACCCTTTTCATCCTCGCTTAAACCGCCTCTGCGACGGTTTCCTCGAGATCGTAACGAGCAGTCGAGGGGCGCAAGACACCCGTGTTCCGGGTCAAGGCTTGCGTTGTGCGTGGTGGTGTTGCGTAAAGACGGTACCCTTGCCTCCCTCTTCGATTCCCGCCTGGCCGGGCTGGTCCATGCCTCCGCGCTGGCTGAGCCGGGCGTGCGCTTCCGCCATGAGCGGTTCCTCATTTCGCGGCTCGCCACCGGCGCCGTGATGATGGCGGGCCTGCCGCCCTACCTCGTCTGGCGCGGCGTCCCGAGCGGCCTCGAGGCGATCGCCATCGCGAGCCTGTTCCTGCCGCTGCTGGCTGCCGTCGTCCTGTCGCGCACCGGCTCGCTCTGGGTCGCGCATGCCCTGTCCTCGCTCGGCCTGACCGGCATCGTCGTCTGCCTGGCCGCCCTCACCGGCGGCGCGAGTTCGGCCGCGGCCATCTGGCTCGTGGCGGTGCCGCTGGAGGCGATGATCTCCGGCTCGCGCCGGGCGACGATCGCGGCGTCCGTCATCGCCGTCATCGGCGCCTTCGCGATCGCGCTGAGCGGTTACCTGCCGGTCGGCGCCCTCGCGCTCGCTTGGCCCAACGCGATCGTCATGCCGGTCTTTGCCGTGACCGCCATCGGCCACATCGCGGCGCAGGCGATGGAGCACATGCGCCGCGAGGGCGAGTGGCGCGCCCGAATGCAGGACAACGAGGCCCGCGACCGCTTGCTGCTCTCGGCCATCGACGACCTCGTGACTTGGCACGACGCCAACGGCCGCGTGCTGGAGGCGAGCGGCTCGGCCGCCCGCTTCGTCGGCGCCGAGGCGAGCCGCCTGCGCGGCCACGGCCTGCTCGACCGGGTGCATATCGGCGACCGCCCGGCCCTGCTCCAGGCGATCAGCGACGTCGCCGCCCACGGCGCGCCGGCCACCGTGCCGTTCCGCCTGCATCTCGATGCAGCCCGCGGCGACGGCAGCCGGACGATCTTCGCCGAGATGCGCGCCCACCGGATCGAGGCGGGGCTCGCGGGCGCCAACGGCTCGACCGTCGTCGCCGTGACCCGCGACGTGTCCGAGCATCGCCGCCACGCGCAGGAACTCGACCGCGCCCGTGCCGAGGCCGAGCGCGCCGACGAGGTGAAGACCCAGTTTCTCGCGACCGTCAGCCACGAGCTGCGTACGCCGCTCAACGCCATCATCGGCTTCTCGGACGTGCTGGGCGGCGAGGGCGCGGTGACCCTCTCGCCGGAGCGTTCCCGCGAATATGCCGGCATCATCGCCCAGTCGGGGCGCCACCTGCTCGACGTGGTGAACACGTTGCTCGACATCTCGCGCATCCGCGGCGGGCATTTCGACTTCCAGCCGGAGCCGGTCGATGTCGAGGCGCTGATCCGTGCCTGCTGCGACCTGATGCGGCTCAAGGCCGACGCCTCGGGCATCACCCTGACCAGCGCGCCCGTGCCGGCCGGTTGCGCCCTGGTGGCCGATGCCCGCGCCTGCCGCCAGATGCTCATCAACCTGCTCTCCAACGCCGTGAAATTCACGCCGCGCGGCGGGCGGGTGGAGGTGATGGTGCGCCGGGGCGGGGCTTATCTCGACATCGTGGTGAGCGACGACGGCATCGGCATCACCGAGGCCGACCTGCCGCGGCTCGGCGACCCCTTCTTCCAGGTCGGCGGCGGTTACGGCCGGAGCCACGAGGGCACCGGGCTCGGCCTCTCGGTGGTGCGCGGCCTCGCCGGGCTGCACGGCGGCGCTGTCTCCGTCGAGAGCGCCCCGGGCAAGGGCACTGCCGTCACCGTGACCCTGCCGCTCGATTGCAGCCGCGCCAAAACCGCCACGGCCGGTGCGCGCGACGGTTCCGGCAACGGTGCGAAGGGGGCCGCCGCGCAGGCCCAGCCGGCGCCGATCCGGACCTCGGTGCGGGTCGCGGCGATGCCGGAGCCGGCGCCCGAGCCGATCCGGCGGCCGGCCGGCCTGTTCGATCCCGCCCCGCTCTCCACCAATCCTCCGATGCGCCGCGCCGGATGAGCGGCCCGAACGCAACACCATTCCCACGTAAAGGAGCGAATTGATGCGCGAGCCGCCCGCCAGACGGGACCAGCGCGAGATCGTCGTCCCCGGTGACATGCGCGTCGCCCGAGGCCCGGCCAAATCCTCGCCGCGCCGCAAGCCGGCCCCGCGCAGGCCTGCCGCATCCGGCTGGAAGGCCGCTTTTCTCTCCGCCGCAACGGGAGCCGGGCAGGTCTGCCGGCGCTATCCCGGCGGCGTGTTCGGGACGTTCCTCGGGGTCGGCGCGGCGGCTTATGTCTGCGTCAACGCCATGGGCCTCCAGGCCGGGCCGCACCCGGCGCCGATCCTGCCGACCGTGGAGCCGAAGCCCGTGGCCGCGCGGCCCGCAGCCCCACCGGTCCGGGAGGTGCGTGCGGTGGAGACGCCGAAGCCCGCCCCCGTGCGCGAGGTGCCGGTGCCCGTCCGCGACAGCATCGCCGACATGATCCGATCCGGCGAGACGACGGCTTCCGTCACCCCCAGGGCCGAGCGCAAGCCCGCGTCCAAGCCCGCCGCGAATGAACCGAAGGTCGAGACGAAGGCGGATGCAGGCAAGTCCGAGGGGCCGAAGCCAGACCCGATCGTGATCCGGGCGCAGCGCGCCCTGACGAAGCTCGGCTACGGTCCGCTCAAGGATGACGGCCTGATGGGACCCGGCACGAAGGCGGCGATCGAGAAGTTCGAGCGCGACCGCAAGATGCCCGTGAAGGGCGAGGCGGCCGGACCGACCCTGCGCGCACTGACCCGCGAGATGACCGCCAAGGCGGGCGGGTAGGCGTACCTCACAAAACACCCGGTCTCTGACCGTTCTCGTTCCGGCGATGACAGTGCGGCGGGAGTTTTGTGAGAGACACGAAACCGCGCCGGTGCTCACGCCGCGCCATCGACGCGGCGGCCATCGGCGCCTATGAACCGGGCATGCCACGCCTTCGCTCGGATTTCTGGGTCTCCGCGCATCTGCGCCGTCTCAACGGCGAGAACATCCCCGCGGTGCAGCGCCGCCGCGGTTCGGCGGAGGCGGGGGCGATTTTCGTCAAGATCGACCGGCTCGACGGCACCGCCGATCTCTACGGCCCGGCGCCCCAGGCGCTGATCGAGGCGGATGATGACGGCGATCGCCGTTTCACGCCGATCCTCACCGCCGCCCCGTCGCCGGATGTCGAGGAACGCCTCGCGCGGGAGATCCGCTTCGATTCCGATCTCTGGATCGTCGAGATCGACGACCGCGAGGGCCGGCACGGCCTCCCGCTCGCGGAGTAGCCTCCAAAGGCGACGTCAGCTCGTCCGGCGCAGGCGCATCGGGAGCACCGTGCGCAGGCGCTCGGCCGTGGTGCTGCCGCGCTTGGCTTCGGGGCCGTGCAGCGGCTGGTGCTCGCCCGCGGCGCGCTCCATCACGGGCACGCCGAAGATCGCGCAGAGCAGATCGCGGGCGGTGGCCCGGCTGGTCTCGCGAAACAGCGTGACCAGGGAAAACACGCGATCGACCGAGCGTGCGACGCTGTCGTTGAGGGTGAGGAAGACGAAGACCGCTTCGCCCTCGCGCAGATCCGCGGCGCGCAGCGCGAGCGTCAGCAGGTCGTAGCGGGCGACCGGATCGACGGCGGCGCCGAGATAGTTCGGCGGCAGGCCGAGCCCGCGGCCGAGCGCCGTGATGAAGGCCTGTACGTCGCGGGCATGGGAATGCTCGACGAGGCTCGTCGCGAGCGCGCGGGGGGCCGGCGGGCAGGGGCGCAGGGCGGCGGTGGCCTCGACGGCCTGGGTGATCGCGCTGCGCTGCTCCGGACCGGCATAGAGCCAGAGCGGCGCGAGGTCGGCGGGGGGAATGTCGGGCCGGCCGAGCAGGATGTGGGCGAGATCCGCATCGGTCCGGGCGCGGGCGAGCAGGCGGTCCAGCACGCGGGTGCCGATCAGCGCGCCGGGATTCTCGGCGAGCGCCCGGTCGGCTTCCGCTTCCGTCTCGGGCTCGGGCGGCAGCGCGACGGGAAAGCCGCGGGCTTCGAGCGCGGCGCGCACGCCGGCCGGGACGTCGGGGCATCCTTTGAGCTTCTCGGCGACGACGCGCGCCGTTTCCTCGTCCACCGTCGGGATCAGACCCGCGGCGAGGGACTCGAACTCCCTGAGGATCGCCCGGTCATGGACCGGAGCGGCCAGGAACAGGTCGGTCTGCACCCGCAGAATCACGGGTTTCAGGTCCAGCGCGGGATCGCGCGAGAGCTCGATGAGGCCGGACAGGTCCGGCGCGCCGGCGACCGATGGGGGCATGGCACTCGATTACGCAGAACTTACTCTGACGATGAGTCAAACAGTTCTGCGTGAATCGACCTTTAAGAACGCGGGAGCGCGAGTGTCCCGCAGCGGCCGGATCAGGCGAGCGCGAACCGGTCCACGACCTCCGCCACCCGATTCCGGACGGGTTCGGACAGCGGCAGGATCGGCCGGGGCGGATCGGCCCGGCACAGGCCGAGGTGATTGGCCGCCGCGTAGGTGACCCTCAAGCTGGAGAATTCCCTGAAAAGGTCCCAGAGCGGCTGCATCCGTGCGTTCAGGGCCCGCGCCCGCGCGGCCTCACCGGCGCGTGCCGCCCGCAGGATCGCGAGGCAGGGTTCCGGAAACAGCCCGGCCGCGACGCTGTACCAAGCCTCGCCGCCAGCCAGCACCGCCTCCGCCGCGTTCCAGTCGCCGCTGAAGCCGAGCCGGAATTCGGCCGGCACCGCCCGGCGCAGGGCGTCGAGCTGACCGGCCACCGCATCGGAATCCGGGGCCGGGCTCTTGAGCGCGCGGATTCCGGGCACCTGCGCCAGCCGCCCGACCAGCGAGGGCGTGAACCGGAAATGCGTGGTGCCGGGATTGTCGTAGATGCAGATCGGCAGGCCGCTGCCCGTGGCGACCGCGGAGAAATGCTCGAACACCTCCTCGTCAGTCAGCGGCGTGTAGGAGACGGCGGCCAGGAGCCCGGCGGCGGCACCCGCCGCCCGCGCGTCCTGCGCCAAGGCCACGGCCTCGTCGGTGCGCAGAGCCCCGATTCCGACGATGACCGGCACCCGGCCGCCTGCTTCCTCAAGAGCCGCATCGAGCGCGCGGCGGCGCTCGGCCCGGGAGAGATAGGCGTAGGTGCCGGTGCTGCCGAGCAGCCCGATCGAATCCACCCCCGCGGCGGCGAGCGGAGCGATGAGGGCGCGCAACGCCGCCGTCTCCACGCGTCCGTCGGGGGAGGCGGGGGTGATGGGAAAGGCGGAGAGGCCGGCAAAGCAGGTCATGGCGGCGGCAGGATGAGCGGGCGCCGCAGCGCGGTCAATGCGTGCACGACGCGGCCTTCGGCTCAACCGGTCGCGGCGAGCGGGATAGCCCGGCGGCGCGAGTTTTCAAATCAAGGCTGCGCACTGAACCAATCCGCTCACGATCGAGATGACGATACAAAATCCCTATGAAGGGCGTTTGAAGAGGGGAGAGACTTCCTGAGCTTGGTCTAGCCGCTTACGTTCGATGGCTGCATTTCTCCGAGTTTTGCTCAGGTAAGGACTTTCCTTGTCGATTATGCGAGCATTTCTCTCGTCATTCTGGCGCACTTGCTTGTTGATGGCGTCGAAAATTTGTGCTTCTTGCTCATTGTATTCACTTAGATGAGCGTGAATCACTTTCGAATTCGGAATCTGATTCATTAAGTCAATGGCAGTGGTTAATTGGACCGATCCGTCCTTGGGCGCAATGCCAGTTATAATGGTTTATGATTGTAGTTTTAGTTCGTATATTTAATATATAAAAGACCGATCCAGAAGGCTGGCAGCATGACGGTGGCAAATAACAGGATGAGGGCGAGAAATCCGATAAATCCGTGAGCCCCCTTTTCTCTAAGCCTGCGATCATCTGCATAGATGATCAATCCAGGCCAGAACGAGCTGATAATGGCGGCTGCGACTGATGGGATTCCAGACAGTGTCAGAGCAGCAACCACATTAACAAGAAAACTCATACTCCAGATGATCATTTTTTCCTTGTAAGAAAGGTATCTTCCAAGAAAAGTATTTGCCCGTTGAATTTGTCTAGCAATGTATCTCAATTAATCCCCCGAAATTCCGATTATTTTGAGGATGATTTGTGAATTTCTGATGTGACAAGATTTGTCAATCTTAATAATCTCGTCATTCGTTTTGGGCGTCTGCGATGCATAAGATGCATACTAATATAATCAAATTTTATGACAACAATTGGTCCGTGCTCGATTGATGTTATACCAAATCAGAAAACTGGTGCATAGGTGCTAGCCAGATTCGATGATGTAAGCGCGGCCTTTTCATCGTCACATGATTTGCCGGACACTCGGGCGGGACTGGCCGATAACCGGTCTACGAGCGCACCTCGCGCTTCGCCACGAAATTCAACTCGTCCACCAGCACGTCCTTGACCACGTCGGAGCCGAGGCGCTCGTTCACCTTGGCGCGGATCTGGGCCAGCCGGCCGTTGATGTCGTAGCGGGCGAGCTTGCGGAAATCGATCGTGGTGTCGCCGTAGATCTGGCGGAAGGCCTCATCGACCACGAAGGCGTTGGGAGCGACGGGGAGCGTGTGCATCAGCTTGGCGTCGGCCGTGAAGACCAGCACGGCGATGACGTAGCCCTGCACCTTACCCTCGGCGACCATCGGAATGTTGATGGGCGCAAGCTTCTGATATTGCAGCCCTTCGAGATAGGGCTCGGTCGATTTCGAGAAGAACCCGCCGCCGAAGGTCACCGCCGCGTAGCAGGAGGCGATGGTGACGGCGCAGATCCACAGACCGGTGACGAGGACGCGCATGGCTCAATCGCGTCCCGAGTGTGCGGACAAGCGCGCCGAATAGGTGCCGTCGGACTCGGCGGCCTGAAGGCTGGCCTGCAGCGTTTCGCCGACCTCCTCCACCGCCCGCAGATGCAGGGCGACGGCCTCCTGGTTCCGGATCAGCTTGTCGCGCAGGCGCGCCAGCACGATCCCGGTCTCGGCGTCGAGGGTCGCGACGTCGAGGCCGCGGGCGAGGCGGGTGAGTTCCAGGAGGCTCCGGCTCTTGGCCCGATTGACCGCGTCGAGATCGAGGGCCGCGTTGGCACTGAGCGCCTCGGTCTCGGCCTCGACGGTGGCCTCCAGCCGCTTCAGGGATTCGAGCAGCATGGCGGTCAGACCTTGCCCGCGACGCCGGTGCCCGTGGGCGCGACCGTGGTGCCGGCGGGGCGGGCGGCGTTCAGCATGCGGGCGATGCCGATGCCGCCGGTCTGCGCGATCTGCTGGCCGAGCTGCTCGGCCAGCATCGACTTCCAGATGCCGCCGGCATTGCCCTTGCCGAAGACGGTCTCGGCCTTGGGCAGCATTGCCTCGACGAATTGCTGGATCACCTGCCCCTCGAACTTCCGGTAGGGGTCGGCGGAGCCGGTCCGGGCGGTCTCGTTCTTCAGGCCCGTCAGCGCCCCATGGACGTCGAGGGGCATGTGCGTGGTCAGGCCCGCCTCGCGCGCCGCATCGTCGGCAGCGCTGGCGAAGGCGGCCGGGTCGCCGGGCTGCGACAGCTTGGCCGCCGCCTCCTGATAGCGGGCCGGGTCGGCGGCGCGCGCCACGTCCATCACGATGTCGGAAGGGGGGGTGATGCTCATCGCGCCGTCAAACCTTGATGCGGCGCGAACCGGGCGCACGCCGCTGAGGATGGAGCGGAGTGTAGATCCGCTGGCTTACGGGAGGCTTGCATCGCGGCGCTGGGCGAGGCCGTCGAGCCGCTCCATCGCCTCGATCCGGTCGCGTTCCCGGCCGAGCAGCGTCTCGATCCGCTCGGCGCTCAGCTCCGCGCGCTTCTGCGCGAGGCCCTGCTCGCGCACCTCGTCCGCCTGGGACGCGGCGATGCGCTCGAGTTCGGTCGCCCGCGTGGCGAGCCCGCGCAGACGGCGGTTGGCGGCTTCCAGAAAAAGGTGGCCGTGGGCCGAGGACCCGACCGCCGCGAGCAAAGCCGCTCGGTCCGCCTCGACCGCCTCGGCAGTGCGCCGGGTCTCGGCGAGCTGCCACTCGGCGGCGCGGCGCATCTGCTCCTGCACGGCGGTGAGCCGCTCGGCGCGCTTCAGGCGCTTGGCGATGTCGGCGGCGGACATGGCGCTCAGCTCTTTCCACTCAGCCTTTGCGCAGCCAGGCGACGTAGCCGGACAGGAACTGCGTCATGAACTCGCTGGAG
Source organism: Methylobacterium sp. AMS5 (assembly GCF_001542815.1). Taxonomy (GTDB): domain Bacteria; phylum Pseudomonadota; class Alphaproteobacteria; order Rhizobiales; family Beijerinckiaceae; genus Methylobacterium. Next base: position 513,856 of record NZ_CP006992.1, on the reverse strand, counting down.
AGCGTGTAGAGCAGCAGCAGCGCACCGAACATCACGAAGGGCGTGGCGACGAAATAGACCGGAATCGTGGGCGTGAGCTTGTTCACGAAGCCCGCCGCGAGGTTCACCGCCACCGCGTAGATGATGAAGGGCGCCGCGATCCGCAGGGCGAGGGTGAAGGCCTCGCCGATCTGGTCGGCGATGCGCACCAGTGCGGTCTGCGTCCCGAAACCCTCGCCCGGCGGGATGCGGCCGTAGGAATCGACGAGGCCGCGGAACAGCTCCCAATGCAGGTCGGCCGCGAACATCAGCGCGACCGCGGTGAAGACGATCAGCGATTCGACCGCGGGGATCGCGTCGGTCCCCTCGACCGGCGTGCCCGGCATCGAGCCGAAGCCGACCATGGTCGAGACCGCGTTCATCACGGTTTCCAGCACGAAGATGAAGATGCGCCCGAGCAGGCCGATGAGTAGCCCCGTCACGGTCTCGCTGGCGATCCAAGTCAGCGTTTCGGTCGGTGCTTGGCCCGAGAGCTTGGTCTGAAACAGCGGCAGCAGGAGCGGCGTGACGGCGAGCGATACGCCGCCGGCGATGAGAAGCCGCACCTGCGCCGGCACGCGCGGGCTGGAGAAGCCGGGCACGATCAGGAGGCAGCCGCCGATCCGGCAGAAGATCAGGAAGACGCCGAGGAAGGCCTCTCCGCCGAACAGGCTGCCGAAGCCCGGAATCACGAGATGGTGCCCAGCGATTTCAGCTCGACGCCGCGGGCGATCTCAAGATGCGAGAGCACGGGCAGCGTCGGGAAGATCCGCTCGATGATCATCCGCACGTAGGGCCGGGCGTCGGGGGCGGTGACGAGGGCAAAGCCATGAACCTGCCGCATCCGTTCGCGGATCGCCTCGCCGGCCTCGGTGCCGAACTGCTCCACGAGGCGCGGGTCGATGTCGAACTCGATGACTTCGCCCTTGGCGTCGCGCTTCAGGCTCTGGTGGAAGGTGAGATCCCAGTTGGCGCCGAGTCGCAGCACGTGCAGCACCCCGTCCTCGGCGAGATCGCCGCAGATCTGCTGCGCGACGCGCATCCGGACATGCTCGGCGATCTGTTCGGCGCGGCGGGCATGCGGGCTGATCTCGGCCACCGCCTCCAGGATCAGGTGCAGGTTGCGGATCGAGACGCGCTCGGAGAGCAGCAGCTTCAGCACCGCCTGCAGGCCGGAATGCGAGATCTGCGAGGGGCAGATCTCGTCGATCAGCCGCTTGTATTCCGGGTCGAGCCGATCGAGCAGCGCCCGCATGTCCTTGTAGGACAGGAACTGGGGCAGGTTGTTGCGGATCACCTCGGAGAGGTGGGTGAGCAGGACGGAGGCGCCGTCGATCGCCTCGAAGCCGGAGCGGCGGATCTCGCCGGCATAGGCGTCGACGACCCACAGCGCCTTCATGCCGAAGGCGGGCTCGCGGACTTCCTCGGACGGCACGTCGGGGCGCGGCCCGTCGCCGACGACGACGAGCAACTCGCCGGGCCGCATCTCCTGGGTCGCGGCCACCGTGCCGTGGATGCGGATCTGATAAGTCTTGGGCGGCAGGTTGAGGCTGTCGGTGAGCTTGATGTCGGGCACGACGAAGCCGTACTGGCGCGCGAACTTGCGGCGCATCTTGGCGACGCGGTGGTGCAGCTCGGCATGGTTGCCCTGGATCTGCGCGGCGACCTGACGGCCGAGGCAGAGCTCGATCTCCGGCGTGCGCAGCTGCTCCTTGACCGATTCCTTGGTCTCGGCCTGCTTGCTCTCCTCCTCGCGCTTCACCTGGGCTGCCGCGGCGGCGGCCCGGGACGCCCGGCGCCTCGGAATGGTGATCGCCACGAAGCCCATCAGGCCCGCGAGCGTGACGAAGGGCAGGAACGGCAGGCCGGGGACGATGGCGAACATCAGCATCAGCGCGGCGGCGACGATCAGCGCGCGCGGATAGGCGCTGAGCTGGCCGAGCACGGCTTCCTCGGTCGCGCCGCGGGTGCCGCCCTTGGAGACGAGGAGGCCGGCGGCGAGCGAAACGATCAGGGCCGGGATCTGCGAGACCAGGCCGTCGCCGACGGACAGCTTGACGAAGACGTCGGCGGCCTGGCCGAGCGGCATGCCGTGGCGGGTGGTGCCGATGATGACGCCGCCGAACACGTTGACGGCGATGACGATGAGCGAGGCCACCGCCTCGCCGCGCACGAATTTCGACGCGCCGTCCATCGAGCCGAAGAAGGCCGATTCCTCTTCCAGCTCACGGCGGCGGCGCTGTGCCTCCTTGTCGTCGATCAGCCCCGCGTTGAGATCGGCGTCGATCGCCATCTGCTTGCCGGGGATGGCGTCGAGGGTGAAGCGGGCGCCCACCTCGGCGATACGGGTCGCGCCCTTGGTGATGACGAGGAAGTTGACCGTGATGAGGATCACGAAGACGACGATTCCGATGACGAAATCGCCGCTCATCACGAATTGCGAGAAGCCCTGGATGACGTGGCCGGCAGCGTCCACGCCCTTCTGGCCGTTGGCCAGGATCAGCCGCGTCGTGGCGATGCCGAGCGCCAGCCGCAGCAGCGTCGCGATCAGCAGCACGGTGGGGAAGGCGGAGAATTCGAGCGGCTTCTGAATCCAGAGCGCCACCATCAGGATCAGCACCGACAGCGCGATCGAGAAGGCGAGGCCGACATCGATCAGCACCGCCGGCACCGGCAGGAACAGCACCGCGAGGATCGCGACGATGCCGGCCGCGAAGCCGAAGTCGCGCCGCGACCGCTTTTCCAGGACGAGCGCTTCGCTCACCGCCATGACGTGAACCGATTCCCTCAAGGTCGAGGCGGTTGTGGCGCGGCAAGCTTGCGCGGGGATGGGTGCCTGCGGGCAAGGGCGGGCAAGGGCGGGAGAGCCGGTCGGCAGAGGCTCTTAACCCTGACTCTCGAAGCCTGCCGTCACCCTCCGCATGGCAGGGCGTCGAATCGGATGCTGCCGTTGCCTGCTCTCGGTGTTAAAGTCTTCTCCGTCGAAGCTTTTGTCCTTCCCAAGGTCGAGGCTTTCGCGCGGGACCGGGCGATCAAGTCTCGACAGCTTCCTCCGCCCGGTCCCAACCGTTCTCCCACCGTCGAGCCGGTCTGTATCGGTCTCCTTGCGCCGGATGCTCCGCTTCACGGGCGGGGCGCGCTTGCGAGCGGCCGGCAGGGTTTCAGAACCCGGTCGCGATCCGGCCGTAGGTCATCTCGGCAAACGCGTAGATCTGCGCGCCGACGAAGGTGCCGGTCACCAGCATCACCAGCAGGATCGCGACGATCTTCGGGACGAAGGTGAGCGTCACCTCCTGGATCTGCGTCAGCGCCTGAAGCAGGGCGACCGCGATGCCGACCAGCATCGCCGCGCCGACGGAGGGCCCGGCGGCGACCAGCACCGTCCAGATCGCGGAGCGGACGAGTTCGAGGGCGTCGACCTCGTTCATGAGTGGGTCTTTGGATGGCGCATCGTCTTCGTCCGAAAGCCGGCAACCACCTTTCGGGACGATGCGCTAGCTGATCGAGATGCCGGAGGCGAGCAGCATCTCGCGGCCGTCGGTGAGCTTGGCCATCACGCCGTCGCCGGTGACCCGCACCGACTGCACCGTGCCGGACGTCAGGCCGTCCGCCGAAGTAAGGCTCCGCCCGATGATCGCGTCGGCCTGATTCAGGAAGCTCGACGTGAGCAGCGAGTCGAGCTTCTGGTTGGTCTTGGTGGCCTGCTCGACCTGCGAGAACGTGGCGAGCTGGCTGACATATTCCGTCGAGTCCATCGGCTTCGTCGGATCCTGATTCTGAAGCTGGGCCATCAGCAGCGTCAGGAAGGTGTCGGCGTTCATCTTGGAGGCGACCGAGGTCGCCGCCTTCGCCGCCGCGGCGGTGGTCGTGCTGGTGGTGCCGGTATTCGTGCCGGTGCTGCTGACGTCCATGGAAGTTCAGGCCTTGTCGGAGGAAAGGGCCGGCCGGGGCCGCGGCCGGCGGCGTTGGCCGGAGCGGGCGGATGGCACGAGGGCGGCGGGCGGCACCTCGGGAAGGGGAGCCAACGGGCCGAGCAAGGTGGCCTCCGTCGCGTAGAGGCCGCGGATGAGCTTCAGCGCCTCGAAGGCCCGGCCCGCCTCGACGAGGGCCTGCGCCGCCGCCAGCCCCTCCCGAATCGCGGGCTCGGTCGTCACGGCGAGGATGCCCTCCTCGATCAGGGCATAGAGCGACCGGGCCGGGCCGGCCTGGGCCGGGGTGATCAGCATGGTCTGCGCCGCGAAGTAGAGCTGGCGCAGGGGCGTCGTCGCCTCCTCCGCCTGGAGGACGTGGCCCTCCAGCAGGAAGGTCGCGTCGTTCATCAGTTCGAGCGCGACCTTGCGGTCGACGCGCACCACCGCGCCGTTGATGTAGACGCGCTCGCCCGCTTTCAGGCTCAGGTGCATGGTGCGGGCAGCGGCCCGGCCGGTCTCGCGCGTCATGGCCCGCCCCCTACTGCAATCCGTCGCGGATCGAGGTGTTGACCTCGATCAAGGCCGCGAGGCTGCGGTCGGGTGCGCTCAGCACCTCGCCGGCCTCGCGCATGTTCCACAGGCCGATGGCGACGAGGTCGGCGCGCAGGCTTTCGGGCAGCGCGTTCTCGGGGTCGAGCAGGTCGGCGATCAGCACGTTCCAGAGATCCTGGATCGAGCCGACCGCGGCGCTGCGCGCCGGGCCCGCTGCGGCGCCCCGTGCTTCGGCCGTGCGGAGCTGGCTGAGCGCCCGGTCGAAGGCGTCGCGCTCGCGCTCGCGACCGAGGTCGGGCGCGTCTTCCATGATCTCGGCATAGGACAGGCGGTACATCGGGGCCGACGCTCCGTACTCGGTTTGAAAAAGGCGGGCGTTCAGGAGATGAAGTTGATCAGGCTGAGGCTGCGCAACTGCGCGGTCAGCCCGTAGGACATCTGCATCTGGGTCGTGATGGCATCGACCCGGCTCTTGGCTTCGGCCGGATCGACACTCTCCAGATCCCGGATCTGTCCGGTCAGCAGCGCGGTCTGCTTGGACATGCGCGCGTTCGCCTCCGTGATCTGGTTCTGGGCGCGGCCGAGATCCGCCTGCATCGTCGTGAGGCTTCCGCTGACTTGGCCGAGGAGGTCCATGACCTTGCCGGTGGCCACGTTCTGCGCCTCCTGCGAGAGGCCGGACAGGCCGAGCCCCGAGGCGATGACGTAGGCCATGCCGAGCTTGCGGAACGGCTCGGCGTTGGCGCTCACCGAGGTGGTGACGGTCTCGGTGAGCGAGATCTGGCTGTCGAGGGGGCGGCTCGAGGCGCTCGACCACGTCTGATTCCAGTTCACCTCGGTGAACTGGCCGGCGAGCGGCCCATCGATGAAGCCCTGGAGTTGGTTCGGGGTGATGGTGGACGCCGCCGCCGAGCCGGGCGCGAAGCCGAAGAAGCCCGTGAAGAGGTTATCGACTGCCGTCTTGGCGGGGGAGGTCGGGCTGCCCTCGTAGGAGGCCAGCGGTGCCGCCCCACTGTTCGTGCCGGCAAACACGAACTGACCGCCCGTGCTGGTGTTGAGCGCGCCCGCCAGCGCCGCGAGGCGGCCGCGCGCGGAATCCACGAGCGTCTTCGCCCGCTGATCGGCGGGGAGCGCGGTGAGTTCGTTGAGCGTCGCGTCGGCGGACGAGCGAATCGCGTTGAGCGCGCCTTGCGTCGCCGCGAGCCGGGACGTGGCCGCGGTGTTGCTCTGGGTCAGCGAGGCGAGCACGGCGCTCTGCCGCCGCAGGCCGAAGGCCCCGGCGACACCCCCGCCGAGGGTCGCGCCGACATCGGCCAAGCGGCCGGTGGCGATCTCCCTGGTCGCGGTCGCGAGTTCGCTCTGGAGCCGCGAGACGCCGGTGCGCGGCGCATTCCAGAGGTTGAGGCTTGAGATGAAGCCGGTCGTCATCATGGCCGTATCACCGCACCGCGTCGAGGAGGGTCTTGAGGAGGTCGTTGACGACCGAGATGAGCTTGGCCGAGGCGCTGTAGGAGCGCTCCAGCTGCAGGGCGAGGGCGGTCTCGTCGTCGCCGTTCACGCCCGCGACGTTCGAGAGCGCCTCGTTGGCGCGCGTCAGCAGGGTCTTCTGGTAGGAGGCGTCGGTCGACGCGTCCTTGCGCTGCGCTTCGAGCCAACCCGCGGAGGCCGCGGCGAGGTCGGGCAGGCCGGCGGAGGTGCCGAGGCCGAGGGCCGGATCGACGGGCTGGGCCGCCGACAGCGCCGTGAGAAGGCCGCGAAGGCGACCCGCATAGGCCGCGTCGCCGCCCGCCGCAGGGTCGGCATAGTCGCTGCCGTTGATGCCGCCGCTGCGCAGCAGGGCGACGGAGCCGCCTCGGGCCGGGTCGACCGCCGCGTTGACCGAAATCGAGGCCGCGAGGCCGGTGCGCCCGGCGGCCGTGGGCAGGATCCCGCTGCCGCCCGCGGTGAACAGGCCGGCCCGCGGACCGCTGTTGATGCCGACGGCATCGCTCTCGGCGAACGCGTCGATCAACCCGCCGGCGAGGGCGTCGAGCTGCGCCTCGTACTGGACCGCCGCACCGTCGCGCAGGGCCACGAGCCCGGCGATCCGCCCGGAATGGAGCGGCATCGGCGAGGCGGCCCCGGTCACCGGCACGCCGTCGATCCTCACGCCGCCGCCGACGGTGCCTGCGGCGAAGACGGATGTGGCCGAGAACGTGACCGCGCGGGGGCCGCGCTCGAACAGGGTCACGCCGCCATCGGTGTAGAGCGCCATGTCGCCGCCCTCGCGGGCGACCGCGTGGACGCCGATCTCCTGCGACAGCGCGGTCAGGATGCGGTCGCGGTCGTCCAGCGCGTCGGTGGCATCGCCGCCGAGGGCCGTGGTCTTGGTCACGGCGCGGTTGGCGGCGTCGAACCGGACGAGAAGGTCGTTGATGCGGCTCACCGAAGCGGCGATTCCGGCATCGGCCTCCGCCCGCACGGCGTGGACCGCGTCCGCCGCCTGGCTCAGGCTTCCCGCCAGAGCCTTGGCCGACTCGACCGCGTCACGGGCGAGCTGCGCGTTGTCGGGCTGGTTGGCGGCGGCCTGGAGCGCGGCTTGGAAGGTCGTGAGGCGCGCGGCCGGCGCGGTCGGGTCCTCGGTGTCGCCGACGGTCTGCGCGAGCTTCGTCAGCCCGGTGAGAAGGGCGTCGCCGCGGGCGGCGTCCGACGAGGCATTCAGCGTGCGGGCATAGAGCGCCGGGTCGCCCGCACGGGTGATCGTCACCGTGGCGCCGCCCGCGCTGCCGGCGACCAGCGTCGCGATCTTGCGCGAATAGCCCGGATCGTTCGCGCCCGCGACGTTGCGCGCGGAGACGGCGATCTGGTTCGAGTTCGCGAGCAGCGAGGCGCGCGCGGTGTTGAGCGCGAGGGTGAGACCCATCGGTCGGTTCCTGGGACGCGATACGAGACGGGGACGCCGGTGTCGGGCCGGCGCCCCCGGATGCGACGATGGTCCGCGTCAGCGCTTCAGGTTCATCAGGGTTTCGAGCAGCTCGTTGCCGGTCATGAACACCTTGGAGTTGGCGGTGTAGACCGTCTGCGCCTCGATCATCGTCGTCAATTCGGTGCTGACATCGACGTTGGACTGTTCGAGTGCGCCCGCCTTCAGGATGCCGCGCCCGCCCTGGCCGGCGAAGCCGACCTGGATGTCCCCGGATTCGGCGCTCGTCGTGAAGACGTTGCCCGCCCGCGGCGCGAGGTTGTCGGGGCTCGCCACATCCGCCAGCGGCACCTTGAACGCGGCCTTGCGGGTGCCGTCGGTATAGACCGCGTAGACCGTGCCGTCCTCGCCGAACGCGGTTCCGCTCACGGAGGTGGGCGAGGAGCCGTTGGCGGTGCCGGAGAGGTTGTGTTCGCCGGAGAGCTGCGTCAGGCCGCCCAGATCGACGGTGATGCGGCGACCGTTCGGCACGTCCACGAGGGCCGAGCCGCCGCCATTGACCTTGCCGTTGCCGTCGAAGGTCACGCTGGTCGTGCCGAGGGACACGGTCGGCGCCGCAGGGTCGAAGAACGCGACCGACCACGTATTGGCGGCGGTCTTGGTCATCTGGACGTCGAGCGTCACCGGCCGGCCGACATTGTCGTAGACCTTGAGCGAGTTCTTCTTCGAGTAGCCGATGGCACCCGTCGCCGTCGGATCGTAGACCGGCGTCTCGAAGGAGAGGTTGCCGCTGACCGTGGCGGCGGTGGAGGGACGCGCCTCCTGCCCCATCACGCTGACATTGACCGGCTTGAGGTCGGCCACGCCGTTGAGGACCGGGTTCGGAGTGCCGTTGGCGAGGCTATAGCCCATCAGGGTGAAGCCGCCGGCATTGACGAGGTTGCCGGTCTTGCCGTCGACCACGAAGTTGCCGGCCCGCGTCATGAAGGGCGCGCCGGCGGCATCGCTCACCACGAAGAAGCCGTTGCCCTGGATCGCGAGATCCTTGTCGGAATTGGTCGAGGCGATGGGTCCGCCCTCGCTCACCGAGCGGCGCAACGTGGTCTCGACCGCGCCCGAGTTGTAGTTTCCGACATCACCCGAATCGAGCAGCAGCGACGAGAATTCGGCCGAAGTGCGCTTGTAGCCGGTGGTACTGGCGTTCTGAATGTTCTCGGCCACCGTCGAGATGCGGTTGGACTGAGCGTTCATTCCGGAGACGCCGGTGCGGAGCACGCCGATGAGACTCATGCGGACACCTCGTTGACTTTCGAATTCGTGCGCAATGGACACGGTGTCGCTTGCGCGGGGCTGAAGGTTTTGCGGGGCACAATCATCCCCGCAGGGATTGGGCGAGTTCGAGGAAGGCGTCGCGGCTCGGCGGCTGGCCCGGCTCCTGGCGCAAGGCCTCGTAGATCCGCGGCACGAGGCTCACGGCTTGGTCGAGGTCGGGATCGCTGCCGGCGCGATAGCCGCCCATCAGGCGCAGATCCCGTGTCTCCTCGAAGCGGGCCATCATGCTCTTGAGTTTGCGCACCAGCTCGCGCTGGTCTCCGGTCCAGACCTCGCCCGCCAGGCGCGAGATCGAGCCGAGCAGCTCGATCGCCGGGTAGCGGCCCTGCTCGGCGATGGCGCGGTCGAGCACCACGTGGCCGTCGAGGGTGCCGCGGATCGAGTCGGCGACCGGGTCGTTGTGGTCGTCGCCATCGACCAGCACCGAGAAGATCCCGGTGATCGTGCCGGTGCCCTCCGCGCCGGGGCCGGCGCGCTCCAACAGCCGCGGCAAGTCCGAAAAGACGCTCGGCGGGTAGCCGCGGGCCACCGCGGGCTCGCCGGCCGCCAGCGCCACGTCGCGGGCGGCGTGGGCGTAGCGGGTCACGGAATCGACGATGAGCAGCACCGACTCGCCGCGGTCGCGGAAGGACTCGGCCACCGCCAGCGCCACCTTCGGCGCTTGCCGGCGCATCATCGGGCTCTCGTCGCCGGTCGAGACCACGATCACGGCGCGGTCGCGGGCGGCGGCGATGGGGCCTTCGAGAAACTCGCGCACCTCGCGTCCGCGCTCGCCCACCAGCGCGACCACCACGCTGTCGAAGCCCTGGGCGCCGGCCAGCATCGCCAGCAGGGTCGATTTGCCGACGCCGGAGCCGGCGAAGATGCCGATGCGCTGTCCGGCGCAGAGCGGCGTGAACAGGTCGATCGCCCGCACCCCCGTGGGCAGCGGCGTCTTCACCCGCGCGCGGGTCATCGCGGCCGGCGGGTCGGCATCCAGCGGAACGCTGGCGGGCCCCTCGGCCAGGGGGCCGAGCCCATCGACGGGGCGGCCGAGCGCGTCGATCACCCGACCCTTCCAGCGCGGGTCCGGGCGCAGCTGCGCCGGGCCGATGCGGTGGGCGAGGCTGCCGATGCCGGCCTCGATCCGGCTCTCGAACGGCTTCACCGTGGCGCCGGCCGCATCGATGCGGACCACCTCGCCGACCTGCGTGCGGCCGTCGGCGGAAAAACCCATGCGGTCGCCGAGCCGCACGAAGGCGGACACGCCCGCGACCCGTGCCGCGCTGGCGGTCACCTCGCGCACGGGGCCGGCGACCCGCACCAGCGGCAGGTCGCGGCGCCCGGCCTCCATCGCCCGTTCCAGGCACTCGATCGCGTTGAGGCTCATCGCATCAGCCCTGCGGTCCCAGCGTCTTGACGGCGCCGGTGAGGGTGGTGTCGGCCTCCGAGGTCATCGTCGCCGCGCTCTCGAAAGCGCGCTGGATCGCGATGAGCCGGGTCATCTCCATGATCGGGTTGACGTTGGCGCCCTCGACGTAGCCTTGCACGAGGCCGATGCGGGTGAAGTCCTGCACCGGCCGGCCGGGCAGGCTCGCGGCGACGGCATTCTCGCCCGAGCGCGTCAGTGTCGCCTTCGGGTCGATGCTGAACACGCCGAGCGCGCCGATCTGGTTCACGCCTTGGTGGATGCTGCCGTCCCGGCCGATGACCGGTGGACCGGCCTGGGGATCGAGCAAGAGCGGGCCGCCGCCGGGATCGACCACCGGCATCCCGCCCACCGTCCGCAACTGCCCGTTGGCGTCCATCGTCAGGCGCCCGTCGCGGGTATAGAGCGTGTCGCCCTTCGGCCCCTTCACGCCGAGCCAGGCATCGCCCTGGACGGCGACATCGAGGGCGGAATCGGTCTTCGTCGTCGGGCCGGCGGCGCGCGAGATGATGTTCTTGCCAGGGCCCACGAAGGCGACGTCGCCGCGGTTCGAGCGGGCGAGCAGTTCCGAGAAGCTGACTTCCTCCGCCCGGAAGCCCACCGTCGCCATGTTGGCGACGTTGTTGGCGGTCGTGGTCAGGCGCTTTTCGAGGGCGATCTGGCTCGATAGGGCGACGTAGAGGCTGCTCTGCATGGCCCTTAAGCTCCGATCCGCGTCGTCTGCACGCTCTGGAGCGTTTCGGCGTCGAGGCTGCCCGTGCCGGTGAACAGAGCGAGGATGGGTGCGCTGGCGGTGTTGTTCTGCGCGTCCCAGATCGCCGCGAAGCGCCGCACGAAGGCGTCGAGCTTGGCAGGGTCCCGGAAGCTCGCGATGTCGATCTTGGCGGCGATCAGTTGGGCCCGCTTGGCCAGGGCCTCGCTCGTGGCCGCGCCGCTCGTCGCCGGCAGGCCGATCACGGTGTTGGCCACTTGGCTCAGCGCCGCGTCGCCGAGAATGTCGTAGGCGCTCGTGAGCGTCGATGCCTTGCGGGCGAAGTAGAGCGCGAGGCGCACGCCCGTATCGGCGTCGCCCGCCTCGCTCTCCAGCGACTGGCGCAGATAGGCCTGGGTCACGGTCTGCGCCATCGTGTCGGGCCCCAGATCCGTGCCGAAGCCGACATCGACGGCGGTCCGATCGGCGGAGAGCGGGGCATTCCGGATCGTCAGGGTGCGGTTCGGCCCGCCCGCGTTCACCAGCGTGTCGGCGTCCCGGCCCGTGCCGCCGTAAGCGCCGTCGGCGCCGAGATCGGTCAGTGCGGTGGTCTCGAAGAACAGGCTCCCGTCGGCGGCAAGCCCCGCCTGGACCTTGCCCTTGAGGGCGGATGCCTCGATCTGCGCCGCCACCGCTGCGGCGATCTCCGACGGCGTCACCTTCGCGGGATTGTCCACGCGACCGGCCAGGGTTTGCGCGTTGAGCCGGATCGTGACCGATTGCGTCGTCGTGGCGTCGAGCCGGGACTCCACGAGGAAGCTCGCCTCGGCCCGGCCGCTGAAATCGTAGGTATCGGCCAGGAGCTTCGGCGCGCTGAGCGAGGCGGCGCGGGGCTGCTCACCGAAGCGCGCGGGGTCGGCACCCGTGGCGGTGACGCCCTGGCCGAAGCTGAACGCCTTGGCAAAGGCGGTGTAGCGGTCGTCCGCCAAGCGGTTGGCGAAGCTCGCCGCGCTGGCAGCGCCTTCCTCCAGCACCTTGCGCATGAACGCCTTGGCGTAGGTCATCTCCTCCAGGCCGTAGGCCTTCATGGCGTAGGCGTAGAGACGCTGGTCGCCGAGCAGATCGTCGACCGATTTCACCCCGCCGATATGCGCCTCGTAATAGGCGGTCTCCCGGGCAACCGTCGGCTCGGCCGCCTTCCGGGAGAGGGAGGCGGGGAGATCCTTGGCGATCAGCCGGTAGCTGGTGAGGGTGTCGGTCACGGGCGGGCGCCTGAGCGGGAGCGCGGGAGGGGGGCGACCAACGGCTCGGCGGTGCGAGCAGGATCCGATGCTTCTTTTGCATCGTCGTTTTCCGAAAGCCGGTCGCCACCTTTCGGGCCGATGCTTAGGGCGGCTCCCTTGTCCCAGGCTTGCCCGCCTTCGGCCGGTCGCGTCACGGCGCCACCGGGCCGATGATCGTCTCGGTGGTGATCACGACCCAGCCCGCGCCGGTCCGGCGGATCGACAGGACGCGGCCCGCGCCGGGCAGCACGCTGCCGAGCGCGGCGGTGCGCTGTCCTTCCCGATTCTCGAGGGTCGCGATGCCGTCGGCGACCCCGCGCAGGGCGTAGGCGCCCGCGAGCGGCAGGGCCGGCGACTCCGCCGGGCCCTGAAGGCCGGCGGTTGCCGCCCCGGGCCGGTCGGGCAGAGAGCCGGTGGTGACGGGATCGAAATCGGGGTCGGCCAAGCGCCCCTGCGCCACGGACTTCTTCCAGGTGAAGGGCGCCGTGCCGGCGGGCAGAACCGCCTGCACCGCATATTCGTGCGTTCCGGTCGCGATGGCGTAACCGGCGAACCCGCTGGCGGTGAGGGCGAGCAGGACGAGGGCGGCCAGCACGGTGCGTTCGCCGGCCGCCTCGCGGGCACGGCGGGCCGCGATGCTTCCCGCCACCGGCCGCGCCGGCAGGCTCGCGGCGCGTGCGACGGTGCCGAGGGAGGATCGCCGTGCGGAATCGGACGTCATGGAGGTCTCGGCAGGTGATCCCGGTGCGCCGCGCGAAGCGTCTTCGCGGCGCGTGCCCCGGGGGCGACAGCGTCATCCTTCATGATCCGTCTACAAATATGCTTGATGTCCGGTTAACAATGCCGCGCGAAGGCGCGTCCCGTCTCATCGACAGCGCCGCGGGCGCTCGTTAAGCCGAAGGGGAGGGCGCCGGGGAGCGAGCATGGCCGATCCGCGGGAAAGTGTTTCGCCGGAAGCCGCAGCGCCCGTCGAACGGGCGGGCAAGCGTCACCGCGTCGTCCAGCAGGGCCGCATCGTCCTCGGCCCCGAGCGCCTGATCGCCTGCACCGTGCGCGACCTCTCGCTTCGGGGCGCCAAGATCCGCGTCGCCCCTGAGCATGTCCTGCCGGAGACGTTTTCCCTCGTGATCGCCGCGCATGACCTGCGCACGATGACAGCCCGGCTGTGCTGGCGCCGCGGAGACTTCGCGGGTGTCGCCTTCGAGGGCGAGCCGGTCGTTTAGAGCGCCGCCCGTCGAAGCGGTCGCCGGTTCGGCGAAAGAATACGTGTCACGACACGATCGAGAGGCGCCGGCCTGATGCCATCAGGTCGGAGACGGCTCTCGCCCCTTCTCCACAGGCACGAGGCCGACCTGTGGAGGGCGTGCGGCGGGACGGTGCCGGGCAGGGTCGCTTAATCGCTTCGTAACGGGAGGCGGCCATTGTCGGCCCATCGCGAGGCGCCTTCCGCAACCATGCGGAGCCGCCTTCGAGAAGAGGCCAGCGGGTGAACCCTCCGACGGGTTCATAGACATGATGTCGGTCCGTTGATCCGGTGCGAGTCCGGAGGTGTGATGCGCGGCGAAACGAGCCCTCGGGGGCTCGCCGCGGCCCTCTCGATAGGGCCGTGCGGCCGTACCGGTGCGAGTCCGGTCCTGAGAACCGTCCCCCCTCTTTTGCCGGAAGTCTGACCTGTGACCAGCCTGCTCACCAACATCTCCGCCATGACGGCGCTGACGACGCTCAAGGGCATCAACAGCCAGCTCGACGCCACCTCCAACCGGGTCTCGACCGGCCAGCGCGTCTCGACCGCCTCCGACAACGCCGCCTACTGGTCGATCGCCACCACGGTGCGCACCGACAACGCCTCCCTCTCGGCCGTGAAGGACTCGCTCGGCCTCGGCTCCTCGGCGGTCGATACCGCCTATAACGGCCTCAACTCGGTCCTGTCCGACCTGCAGAACCTGCGCGCCAAGCTGCAGACCGCGCTTCAGCCGGGCGTCGACCGGAACAAGGTCCAGACCGAGATCAAGGCCATTCAGGACAAGATGAAGGCCACCGCCGATTCTTCGACCTCGTCCGGTCAGAACTGGCTCTCGGTCGATTCCTCCGCGACCAACACCAGCTATCAAGCCACCCAGAACGTCGTCGCCGGCTTCTCGCGGAGCCCGACGGGCACCGTCGGCTTCTCGATGATCGGCATCGACGTCAACGCGATCAAGCTCTACGACGTCGCGACCTCGACCGTGAACACGGCCGCGACCGAAGGTAAGGTCACCGGCGCCCAGTCGCTGACCGGCACCTCGGCCTTCTCCCCGGGCGGCGTCGTCGACTTCGCCACCGTCACCGCCGGAAAGTCGAAGCAGGTCTCCTTCACCGTCACGCTCGGCACCGGTGCCAGCGTCGACATCGTCCTCGACAAGAACACCATGATGTCGGCCGCCAAGGATCTGACCAAGGTCACGACCGACGAGTTCCTGAGCGCAGTGAACAATCAGATCGCCGCAAGCGCGGCGATGTCCGGAAAGGTCACGGCGAGCCTCGACACGGCGGGCCGCCTGTCCTTCCAGACGGCGGCGACCGGCGCGGGTACCAATGCCCAGGTCTCGGTGACGAACAACGCGGTCGCCAACGGTAAGTTCGCCGCGGCGGATGTCGGTTTCGGCACCTTCTCCGGCTTCATGACGGGCACGGCCCTCGCTGCCCTCGACGTGACGACCGCCAAGGTCCTGACCGTCAACGACGGCGCCGGCGTCAAGACGGTCACCCTCAACGCCGCATCCTTCTCCGCGCTCGGCAGCGACGCGACCTCGGCCGCCAACACGGCCGTCAACGGCGACGACGTCGCCGCGATGATCAACGCCCAGCTGAAGTCGGCAGGCAGCAAGGCGCGGGTCTCCTTCGCTGGCGGTGCCCTGTCGTTCGGTTCCAATGCCGGCGGCTCGACCACGATCACGCTGAACGGCGCGGATGTCGCCAGCTTCGGCTTCACCGCGGCCGACTCCACCACCGGCACCAGCGGACTCACCGGCAAGGGCACGGCCGCAGGCACGACCAACGCCAAGGGTATCCTCGACACGGTCGATGCGACGACCACCTTCTCCATCGGCGAAATCGGCACCGGCGGCACGGGCATCAACATTGCCGGGCTCGTCGGGACCACCGGCGACACGACGCTCAAGAACATCATCACCCAGGTCGAGAAGGCCATCGCCTCGGTCACCAACGCCGGCACCAAGCTCGGTGCCAACAAGACCCAGATCGACGGCCAGAAGACCTTCGTCGACACCTTGATGAAGGCCAACGACCGCACCATCGGCACCCTGGTCGATGCCGACATCGAGGAGGAGTCGACCAAGCTGAAGGCGCTCCAGACGCAGCAGCAGCTCGCCGTGCAGGCTCTCTCGATCGCCAACTCGGGCAGCCAGAACGTTCTGTCGCTGTTCCGCTAAGCTGAGACGTCCCAGCCGCTCGCGCGGCTGGGACACCGCCCGTCGTAGAAAAAGGCCGCGCTCTCACCGAGCGCGGCCTTTTTCATGGAAAGATCTTGGAAAGATCTTGGAAGGATCGTGTGCGGATTCTTCAGCCGACGAAGGTGTAGCCCGCCATCCGCTTGGCCTCGATCGGATCGTAGCCGAGACGCATCCGCAGCTTCTTGCGCAGCTTGCTGATATGGCCCTCCACCACGCTCTCCTCGACGCTGGTGTCGAGGTCGCCGTAGACCGCCGTGAAGATCTGGCCCTTGGTCACCTGCCGGCCGCGGTTCTTCGAGAGATATTCGAGGATGTGGCGCTCGCGCCGGGGCAGGATCAGGCAGGCGCCGTCGATCTCCGGGTCGCGCCCGTCGGTATAGACCTTGAGGCGGCCCGCCCGGTCGGGGGCCGGCGCCGGCTCGACGCCGCGGCCGGTCCGGCGACGGATCGCGGTGGCGCGGGCGATGATCTCGCGGACATGGACGGGCTTGCGCACCACGTCGTCGATGCCGACGGTGAACAGCGCCAGGGTCTGCTCGAGCGAGCGGGTCTCGTTGAGGGCGATGATCGGCGCCCGGCTGAGCGAGCGGATCGCCACGGTGCAGGAGGCGCGGTCGGCGCAATCGCCGATCAGGAAGCCGTCGATCGCCTCGACGTCGATCCGCGGCGCGGCGTCGAGCCAATCCTTCATGGACCCGATGGCCAACCCTTGCGCCTTCACGCCCTCCGCGCCGAACCCGGCGACGTAGTGGTCGGTCACGCTCTGCTGCTCGTCGACAACGATATACATCGTCAGTGCTCGAAGGTGTGCGAGGAACTGCGGGGTCATCGCGTCCGGCGCGACTGTCCGTCGCGCCGCGCCATGGCCGATTGAAATTCGGAAGGCTTTCGAATGCTGTCGGTTGGCGAAGGTGAGAGCGTATCGGCTTTCGCTCGACGCTCTCCGCGTTCCGCTTACTTCCAACATTTGACGGTTTCAGCTTTTTGGTTGGAATGGTTAACGACGCGTTAAAGCTGTCCCCGGCGGGAGGGCGGCGTTAGGAGTTTGGTCACGTTGCATCGGCGCGCGTGGCAGAGGCGCCACACTGTGACCTTGGGTTCACGGCATGGTCTCCGTGCCGTCGGTTCGGTTCGTTCCGGGGGTTGATGTCGGCGGCGCTCGAGCGGCGGGCGGCCGTCGCCCCACTGCTTTCCGCCGGAGCCGCCTTGACCGGGGCCCATTCGCGGGCTCGAACGCGGGCCGGCACCACTACGAGGAATCCCATGCCGTCGCTGTCCACCCTGTCGCCCGAGGCTCTGACGGAGCTGCGCTCCGGCCTGCGCGGCGAGTACGAAGCCCTGAAAGCGCAGGGGCTCAAGCTCGACATGACCCGCGGCAAGCCCGCCTCCGATCAGCTCGACCTTGCCGCCGAGATGCTGGCGCTGCCCGGCAACCGCGACACCACCGCCGAGGACGGCACCGACGCGCGCAATTACGGCAACCTGCAGGGTCTGCCCGAGACCCGCGCGCTGTTCGCGCCGGTGCTCGGCGCGCCGCCGGAGCAGATGGTGATCGCCAACAATTCGAGCCTCGCGCTGATGCACGACGTGCTCGTCTACGCGCTGCTGAAGGGCGTGCCCGGCGGCGCGGGGCCGTGGTCGAAGCAGGAGCCGATCACGATCCTCTGCCCCGTCCCGGGCTACGACCGCCACTTCACCCTGTGCGAGGGCTTCGGCATCCGCATGATCCCGATCCCGATGACGGGGGAGGGGCCGGACATGGAGGCGGTCGAGCGCGAGGCCGCCGACCCTTCGGTGAAGGGCATCTGGTGCGTGCCGCAATACTCGAACCCGAGCGGCGAGACCTATTCCGAGGAGACCGTGCGGCGGCTGGCTTCGCTGAAGGCCGCGGCGCCCGATTTCCGCATCCTGTGGGACAACGCCTACGCGGTGCATCACCTCACCGAGGCGCGGCCCTCGCTTCCCAACACCCTGGAGGCCTGTGCCGAGGCCGGAAACCCCGACCGGCCGATCGTGTTCGCCTCGACCTCGAAGGTGACGCTGGCGGGTGCGGGCCTCGCGATGCTGGCCGCCTCGCCCGCGAACGTGAAGTGGTATCTCGCCCAGGCCGGGCGCCGCAGCATCGGGCCGGACAAGCTCAACCAGCTCCGCCACGTCCGCTTCCTGCGCGACGCCGCCGGCATCGCCGCACATATGGAGCGGCACCGCGCCCTGATCGCCCCGAAATTCGCCGCGGTGGAGGAGGCCTTCGCCGCCCGCCTCGACGGTTGGGACGTCGCGCACTGGAGCCGGCCGCTCGGCGGCTACTTCATCACGCTCGATGTCACCGACGGCACCGCCTCGCGGGTCGTCCAACTCGCGGGCGAGGCGGGCATCGCCTTGACGCCCGCCGGCGCGACCCACCCCTACGGCAAGGACCCGCACGACCGGACTCTGCGCATCGCGCCGACCTTTCCGGGTCTCGACGCCGTGCGCAAGGCCGCCGAGGCGGTGGCGCTCTGTACGCTGCTGGCCGCAGTCGAAGCGCTGGGTCAGAGAGCAAACGCATAGCTCGTGCTGCGTCCGCCGCCGGGCTCTCTGATGAGGAGCCCGGCGGCGATCAGCCCTTCAATATCGCGAAGGGCCGTATCCTGCGAGCACTGGGCGATCTTGGCCCATTTCGAGGTCGTCAGCTTGCCTTGGAAGCCGTCGAGCAGGCAGTTGATCATCACGCGCTGGCGGTCGTTGAGCGACTTTGTCCCCAGGGTCTCCCACACCTGTGCCTTGCGGATGACGGCGGCGAGCGTCGTCTCGGCATCGCTCAGCGCTTGGTCGAGGATGTCGAGGAACCATGCGAGGCGCACCGTGATGTCGAGGTCGCCCTTCTGGGTTGCTTCGAGGGTTGCGTAGTAATCACTCCGCTCGATGCGAAGCCGCGACGACAGGCTGTAGAAGCGCTGCCCCGTCCCTTCGGAACGCGCCAGGGCGAGATCGGCGATGGCACGGGCAATTCTCCCGTTGCCATCGTCGAAGGGATGTATCGTCACGAACCAGATATGGGCCACAGCGGCCTTGAGGACGGGATCGATCCCCGCGTCGCGCATTTCGAACCACGTCAGGAAGGCATCCATCTCCGCCGCGATCCGTTCGGCTGCCGGCGCACGAAAGTGCACCCGCTCGCGGCCCAGCGGGCCAGAGACGACTTGCATCGCGCCGAGTTCATCCGTTCGCCATCCGCCGACCGTGAAGGCTTTGCGCCCGTGCCCGCCTTCCGGGAACAGGCCCCTGTGCCACCGGAACAGCCGTTCCGTTGTCAGGGGCTCGGCATAGCCCTGGGTCGCGTCGAGCAACATGGCAACGAGGCCTTCGACCGGGCGCTCGACGGGGACCATCCCGGCACGGTCGAGGCCGAGTCGTCGGGCCACCGACGATCGGACCTGTTCGCGATCAAGAATTTCCCCCTCGATCTCGCTCGTTTTGAGCGCGTCCTGAACCAGGGTCTGGAAGACGGCTTCCGTCTCGAGTTCGAACCCGAGCGCTTCCATGCGGCCGAGCACGCGTCCCTGATGGTGGCGGACCTCGGCCAACCGCACGGCGAGCGCGCCTGCGTCCCAGCGGAAGTGCGGCCAGTCGGGTCGATCGTAGATATACGCCACATTGTCCGCATATCATGCGGAGAATGTCGATCGCAATCTCCGCATGAGGTCGATCACACCACCACGGTGATCGCCTGCGCCGCGCGCGTCAGCCCGGTGTAGAGCCAGCGCGCCCGGTGCTCGCGAAACGCGTAGGATTCGTCGAACAGCACCACCTTGTCCCATTGCGAGCCCTGCGCCTTGTGGACGGTGAGCGCGTAGCCGTAGGTGAACTCGTCGGTCTCGCGGCGCAGGAAGAGCGGGATCTCCTCCTCCGAGCCCTCGATCACCTGCCGCAGCACCTTGATGTCCACGGCGCGGCGGCGCACCGCCGGATCGTCCTCCGGGACCACGTCGAGGCGGATCGTGTCGGGGCGGGGCGGGGCGCGCAGGGCCTGCACCGTCCAGGTCGAGCCGTTGAGCAGACCCTTGGTGCGGTCGTTCCGAAGACAGACCAGCTTCTCCCCCACCGACGGCATCGGGTCGGTGTGGCCGGCAAGCTCCCGCAGGCGGTTGTTGTAGAGGCGCCGCGTCCGATTGAGGCCGACCAGGACCTGATCGCAATCGAGCACCTGGGCCGGGTCGATATCGCGGCGGCGCACCACCCGGCTCTCGCCGTACTCGCCCACTTCGAGCCGGCCGCCCTCGCGGATCGTCATCGCCATGCGTACGATCGGGTCGTCGGCGGCCTGCCGGTGGACGTCGGTGAGCATCACGTCGGGCTCGGCCTCGGTGAAGAAGCCGCCCCCGCGCACCGGCGGCAACTGGGCGGGATCGCCCAGCACCAGAACCGGCTTGTCGAAGGAGAGGAGATCGTGGCCGAGGTCGGAATCGACCATCGAGCACTCGTCGATGACGATGAGGTCGGCCTTGGCCGCCGGGCCGGAGCGGTTAAGGGTGAAGGTCGGCCCGCCCTCGTCGCCCTCCTTGCTGCGGTAGATCAACGAGTGGATCGTCGCCGCGTCGTCGCAGCCCTTCTGGCGCATGACGGAGGCCGCCTTGCCGGTGAATGCGCCGAACACGACCGGCCCGTCGACGTCGTCGGCGATGCGGCGGGCCAGCGTGGTCTTGCCGGTACCGGCATAGCCGAACAGCCGGAAGACCTGGGAGCCGCCCTCCTTACGCCAGCGGGCGATGGCTTTGAGCGCCTCGTCCTGCTGCGGGGCGAAACGGGTGGGAAGCGGGGACTCGGCCATGGCGTCACGTCATAAACGAGTCGGCCGATTTGTGGACCGTCTTCCGGTCAGGGCCAGCGCACGGTCGGCGGCAGCGAGGACAGGATCGAGGCGACGTTGCCGCCGGTCTTCAGGCCGAAGATGGTGCCGCGGTCGTAGAGCAGGTTGAACTCCACGTAGCGCCCACGCCGCACCTGCTGCTCCTCCCGGTCGGCCTCGGTCCAGGATTTGGCGAGATTGCGCCGGACGATCTCCGGATAGGCCTTGAGAAACGCCTGTCCGACATCGCGGGTATAGGCGAGATCGGCCTGCGGATCGCCGGTCCAGTGATAGTCGTAGAAGATGCCGCCGATGCCGCGGGGCTCGTTGCGGTGTTTCAGGTGGAAATACTCGTCGCACCACGCCTTGTACTTCTCGTAGTCCGCGGCCGGCGCATGGTTCTCGCAGGCCTCGCGCAGGCAGGCATGGAAGAGCTGCGTGTCGGGATCCTCCTGCGTCCGGCGCCGGTCGAGCACGGGCGTGAGGTCGGCCCCGCCGCCGAACCACGCCTTCGTCGTCACGACGAAGCGGGTGTTCATGTGCACCGTCGGCACGTTCGGGTTCCAGGGGTGGACGATCAGCGAGATGCCGGTGGCGAAGAAGCGCGGATCCTCGGCCGCCCCCGGCATCTGCGCGCGGAATTCCGGCGCGAACTCGCCGTGGACGGTCGAGATGTGGACGCCGGCCTTCTCGAACACGCGGCCCTTCAGCATCGCCATGACGCCGCCGCCGCCCGGCGTGCCGCTATGGTCCGTGCGCTGCCACGGCGTTTTTTCGAATTTCCCCGCTTCTCTCGGCGCATCCTCGTGGAACGGCCCCTCGGCCTCCGCCTCCAGGGTCTCCAGCGCGGCGACGATCCGGTCGCGCAGGGTGGAAAACCACGCCCCCGCCTCGCTCTTCAGCGCGGCGAGATCGTCGGGTGAGGGGAGGGGGGGTGCCGTCACATCAGCCATGGAGAGGCTTTCCCACTCGGTGGGCGATCCGTCAATTCGGGCTCAGAACTTGTAGGTCAGGCTGCCCAGGATCGTGCGCCGCGTGCCGACGAAGCAATCGCCGCGGGCGAGGCAGGTCGAGAGATACTTGGTGTCGGCGATGTTGGACACGTTGAGCTGCGCACGCCAATGCGCGTCCTCCCAGCCGATCAGCGCGTCGGCCAGCGTCACGGCCGGCGTATTGAAGCTGTTGAGCGAGCCGTCGAACGATTCGCCGATGTAGCGCACGCCGCCGCCGACGAGGAAGCTGCCGGGCACGTCCGCCAGGGTGAAGCGGTGCGTCACCCAGAGCGAGGCGAGGTGCAGCGGCTGCGTCTCGACCCGCGCTCCGGCGTTGTCGCCGGCCGCGTAGCGGGCATCGGTATAGGCGTAGCTCGCGATGATGTTGGTGTCGTTGTCGATCGTCGCGATCGCCTCGATGTCGCCGCCCTGGATCTTGACCTTTCCGGTCTGGATCGAGATCGGCAGGCCGCTCGGATCGGGGGTGAGGCGGTTGCGCTCCACCGTGTCGTAGATCGCCGCGTTGACCGCGAACCAGGGCGTCGGGTTGTACTTGAAGCCGCCCTCGATCTGCTCGCCCTCGATCGGCCGGCAGGCCCCGCCCGCGCAGACATTGGCGCCGAAGATCGGGGTGAACGAGGTCGCGTAGGAGACGTAAGGGGTCAGTCCGTTCTCGAAGGCGTACATCAGGCCGATGCGGCCGGTGGTGGCCTCGCCGGCGACGCTCTCGGCGCCGCGCGTCGCGCTGTTCACCCAGTCGTGCCGCACGGTGGCGAGCACGATCCATTGGCCGAACTTGATCTGATCCTGAAGGTAGAGACCGGTCTGGCTCTGCGAGAGCGCGGTCGGCACGCCGAGATCCGGTGGCGTCACGCCGACATAGACCGGCGCGTAGAGGTCGAACGGGCGGGCATCGGTGCCGAAGCCGGTCCGCGTGCTGTCCCATTGCTGGCGGAAATCGACGCCGCCGAGCACCGTGTGCGAGACCGGCCCGGTGTCGAAGCGGCCCTGCAGGTTGGTGTCGGTGGTGATGCGGTCCTTGACCGAGCTGACGCGGTAGGTGAACCGGTCGACTGTGCGGCGGGCCGGGTCGAGGAACGGGGCGTTCGGCAGGCTGGCGCTCGGCGTCAGCGTGTACACGTTGCCGTAGGCCGACTGGTACGTGCCGTCGATGTGGCTGTAGCGCAGGTTCTGCCGCAGGATCAGGCTGTCGTCGAAACGGTGCTCGAACAGGCTGGTGATCGAACTCGTCTCGGTCTCGTAGCGGTTGAAGGTCGGGTCGCCGGTGAAGCGGCTCAGCGGAATGAAGCCGTTCGGGCCGGCATAGAGCGAGCCCTCCCGCGGCAGGAACGCGTCGGAGGCGCCGAACGCGTCCTTCTGGTGCAGGCCGATCAGGGTCCAACTCGTGTCGGCGGAGGGGCGCCACGTGACCGAGGGGTTGATGACGTAGCGGTCGTTGGCGACGAAATCGGTCTGCGCGTCGGCGAGCCGCCCGACGCCGACGAAGCGATAGAGGAACTGGCCGTCCTCGGTGAGGCGCCCGGTCGAATCCGTGAAGGCTTCCTTCCAGCCGAAATTGCCGAAGCGGACGCCGGCTTCGGTGTAGGGCACGTCGAGCGGACGTTTTGACACGAGGTTGATCAGGCCGCCGACGGGGCTCGAGCCGTAGAGGGTCGAGGCGGGGCCGCGCAGCACCTCGATGCGCGACAGAGTGTAGGGATCGGGGCGAGGCTCGTTGAAGACGTCCGGGTCCTTCAGGCGCAGGCCGTCGAGGAAGATCGCCGCGTCCGAGCCGCGAATGCGCGGATAGTCGCCGCGGGTGCTCGGGCCATAGGCTTCCGCCGCGATGCCCGCGGTGTAGCGCAGGGCTTCCTGCACGCTGGTGGCGGCCTGCTCGCGGACCTGCTGCTCGCCGACGACCGAGATCGATTGCGGCGTCTCCTTCAACGCCGTGTCCGTCTTGGTGCCGGTGGCGCTGCGCTGCGCGACGTAGCCGGGGACCGGACCGAAGGCGCTCTCGGTGCCGGACCTGCCGGGGCCGCTGCCGCCCCGGCCCGAACCCTCGACGCTCAGCGTTTCCAGCGTCACCGCTTCCTGCGCCCACGCCGCGCCGGACGAACCGAGGGCGGCCGTGCCGGCGAGAAAAGCGGCAACGCCGTAACGCAGTCGATCACGCAACGCAGGCGACATCCGGGAACCCAGTTTCGTTGTTCGCTGAGGAGGCAGCTAGAACGAGGGGCTGGGCTTCGCAACAAAAGTTGCGTTTCTGGAAATAGAAAGATTCAAGTCTTCAAGGTGATCCGTGTTTTACTTCAAGCATCAGGCATGGTCTTCGGGAGGATCATGCCTGTGCATATTCCTGCTTCGCTGTTTCTTTTCGGTCACTCGGCCGCGCCGGCATGGCCGTTGGCGGCCGGCGCGACGGCCGTTCCGTTCCGCAGCCCGCCGACCAGCGTGTCGAGGCTGCCCTTGCCCTCGGAAAAGCCCGCCTCGTTCAGGATCGCCCCGAGGATCGGGCTGTTGTACTGGTAGCGCAGCAGGTGGCCGGACAGGCTGTCGCCGAGGCTCGCCGAGACGCCGCCCGCGCCGTTGCCGCCCATCATCCCGCCCGCGTCGAAGATGCGGATCGAGTCGATCTTCTCCACCGCCCGCATGCTCTCGCGCAGCGCGTCCGGGATGATGCCGAGGCGCTTCAGCCCGGTCTCGTAGGTGCGCGCCTCGGCCGAGAGGGCGTTGCGGGCCTCGTTCATCACCCGCTCGCGCTCGGCCTCGGCCCGGCCGAGCTGGGCGATGGCCTCCGCCTTGGAGGCGGCGGCGGTGGCCTCGGCCTCGGCCAGCGTTGTGATGGCGTTGGCCCGGTCCTCCGCCGCGCGCCGCTCGGCCTCCGCCGTGACGGTGACGCCGGTGGCATCCCGCTCCGCCTCGCGCTTGGCGGCGATCACCGCGATCTCGCGCTCGCGCTCGGCGATCTCCTTGGCTTTCGCCGTGGCCACACGCTCCTCGGCCGCCACGGCCAGAGCCTCGGCCGTCTTGGCGGCGGCGCGGGCCTCGGATTCCTTCTGCGAGCGCTCGGCGATCTTGATGGCATTGTCCTGAAGGATGAGCTGGCGCTCGCGCTCGGCCTCCGCGTTGCGCTGGGCGATCGCCAGATCCGCCTCGATCCGCGCGCCCTCCGAGTTCTTGCGCGCCTCGGCCTCGCGCAGGCGCACCGCCTGCTCGCGCTCGATCCGGGCGGTCTCCTCGCTCTGCTGGGCGCGCTGCTCGGCCTGCGCCGTCTCGGCGCGGGTCTCGGCGGTCTTGTTGGCGATGTCGCGTTCCTGGGCGAGCTGCGCCTCGCGGGTCGTGCGCTTGATCTCGAGCTGCTTCAGCGCGGTCTCGCGGTCCTTCTCGGCCACCGCGACCTCGGCGTCGCGCTCGGTGGCGTTGCGCTCCTTGCGGCGCTGTTCGGTGATCTCCTTCAGCCGGGCGAGGCCCTCCGCGTCGAACGAGTTATCGGGGTTGAAGTGCTCGATCGAGGTCTGGTCGAGGCGCGTCAGCGAGGCGGATTCGAGTTCGAGGCCGTTGTGGCGCAGATCGCCCGAGACCGCTTCCTGCACGCCCTTCACGAAGGCGGCGCGCTTCTCCTGAAGGTCGGGCAGGGTCATGCCGGCGGCGACCGCGCGCAGGGCATCGACGAACTTCGCCTCGATCAGCTCGCGCAGCAGCATCGCGTCGTTGGTGCGGTCACCCAGCGTCTGGGCGGCGAGCGCGATCGACTCCTCCTTGGGCTCCACGCGCACGTAGAACTCGACGGTGATGTCGGCCCGCAGACGGTCCTTGGTGATCAGCGACTCATTCCCTGAGCGCTTCACTTCGAGCCGCAGGGTGTTGAGGTTCACCATGGCGATGGAGTGGAACACCGGCAGCAGCACCGCGCCGCCATCGACGACGACCTTGCGCCCGCCCAGACCCGTGCGGACGAAGGCGGTGTCCCGCGTCGTGCGCCGATAAAGCCGGCTGAACACGAAGCCGATGCCGAGCAGCGCGACGACGATGATGCCGGCGATCACCAGCAGGTTGACGATGCCGGGGCTGACCATATCCATCGTGAGCGACCCTTTCGGTGGGGAGAGAAGAAGCGATCAGAGATCCGGCGCGGCGGGCACCGCGACGTAGACGGCGTCAGCCCGGTCCACGATCAGGACGCGGGCGCCGGCTTCCATGGCCGGGGCACCGGGGGCGGCGCGGGTGCGCAGGAAGTGGATATTGCCGTGGCGGTCCACCGCCCGGACTTGGCCCGGTAGGCCTTGATCGAGCGGCCCGAGGGTGACCTCCGCCGTCGCGCCGATCAGGTCGTCGGCGGTCACGACGTAGCTCTCGTCCCGCGGGATCAGCCGGGCGATGGCCTTGGTCGAGACGCGCAAAGCCGGCAGCGTCGCCGCGCCCGCGAGCAGGATCGCGGCCGGCGCGGGCAGGGGAGCGAGGAGCGCGGCGGCGAGCCCCTGGAGGGCGAAGCCCGCCAGCGCGAAGACGGCAAGCCCGAGGATCAGCAGGATCAGGAAGGGCACCCGGCCGAGATTGATCCACGACATCAGCGCGGCCGGCGAGAACGGCCCGTGCGCGTCCGCCGCGGCGCCGACGCCGTCGGTTCCCGTCGGGGCGCCGGCCTCGTGGCCGAGGGCGCCCTCCACCAGTTCCGAGAGCGAGTGCCCAACGAGAAGCGAGAGCACCTCCACCGCGACGAGGCCGGCCATCACCGCCGCGGCCAGGGTGAAGGGGAAGAGGGCGGGCGCGGCCAGCGCGCTCACGAAGATCGGCCCTGCTTCAGCGCGGCGAGGCGCTGTTCGATGGTGTGGTCGCGGTGCAGGCGGTCGAGATCCTCGATCGACGGATCGGCCGGGGCGGAGGCCGTGCCGCTGACCCGGTCGATGGCCCGCAGCGATTGTTCGAGCTGGCGGGCCCGGGCCGCGTCCTCGCCGCCGTAGCCGGCGAGCGTGTTCGCGTTCCGCGGGGCGGGCGCGCGCAGCAACGCGATCCGGTGCTCGGCATCGCGCCGGGCGGCGGTGGCCGCCTGCATCGCCTTCGAGGCCGCCTCGTGCCGCTCGGCCACGTCCGCGAGACTCGAATCGATCGCCTCGATCTGGCTTTCCAAGTCGAGCTGACGGCTGATGCCGGCCCGCGCCAGATCCTCGCGCCCGCTCGACAGCGCCAGCGACAGCTTCTCGGGCAGGGCCGTCCGCTCGCCGTCGAGCTGGCCGCGGCGGGCGGAGAGGCGGTGCTCCTCGGCCTTGATCTTGCCGAGGTCGAGCCGCGCCTCGTGGATCACCGCATCGATCTCGCGAAGCGCCTGCTCCGCGATCGCGAGGCCGTTGCGGTCCTCCACCGCGTCGAGGGCGGCGTTGGACAGGCCGCCGATGATCCGGCCGACGCGGGTCAGGATGTTCTCGGTCATGCGGGTCTCCTCCTTCGGTGCGGTGACGGAGACGCCCACCTGGATGGTGAGCGCGTCGCCCGCGAGCGTGAGGCGGGCACTGGAGAGTTCGCGCCAGGGGCCGTCATAGCCCTCGACGCGGTAGGGCATCGTGCGCCGGCCGTTCATCGTCGTGAGCGCGATCTCCGAGGCGCCCTTCACGCTGAACAGCTTGTCGTCGAGCGGTATCGACGTGACGGTCTCGGGGTCGAACCCGGCGGCGCGCTGCGCGAAGTCGCGGATGCCGAGCGTCACGAGGCGGGCCGGCAGCCCAGTCTCGTCACGCACGCGTCCGTAACCGTG
This sequence comes from Methylobacterium sp. AMS5, assembly GCF_001542815.1. Taxonomy (GTDB): domain Bacteria; phylum Pseudomonadota; class Alphaproteobacteria; order Rhizobiales; family Beijerinckiaceae; genus Methylobacterium. Next base: position 486,735 of record NZ_CP006992.1, on the reverse strand, counting down.
CTCGATCAGGGCGACGACGTTGGCCCGCAAACCATGCTCCCGGCGGATCTCCTCGAGCAGAACGAGCATCCGCCGATAGGCCGCCAGCGTGGCGCGGACCGCATCGAGATCGGCCGGCTCGGGAAGGAGCCGGTAGGTCAGGCGAGAGGGAAGTGTTCCTGAGCGGGTCACGAATCGAACCTAAAACACCGCTATGGTGTCTTCAAGCGCCGCACACGCTCCGGATGTAACATTTGAGGGTATCTGCTCGCCGTGGGTGTGCAGAGGCACATCGGTCCCACCCGGCGGATCGGCGTCGCCTCGCGACTCGCCGGTCACCGGACCCAAGCGGCAACAAAAAAGACCCCGCCCGTTGGGGCGAGGTCTCTCCGTCGTGTCGTGGTGTGTGGGTCAGGCGGCTCGGACGGTTGCGAGGAAGCGCTGTACTTCCGCCGACAGATGTTCGGACTGTTGCGACAGCTCGGCGGACGAGGTGAGGACTTGGCTCGCGGCGATGCCGGTCTCTTCGGAAGCCTGGGCCACGCCGGAGATGTTGCGCGTCACCTCGGAGGTGCCGGTCGATGCCTGCGCCACGTTGCGCACGATTTCCTGCGTGGCGGCACCCTGTTGCTCGACGGCGGCGGCGATGCCGGTCGCGACGTTGTTGATCTCCCGGATCCGGCTCGTGATCGCGCCGATCGCCGTGACCGCTTGATCCGTAACCTCCTGGATCTCGCCGATCTGACCCGAGATCTCCTCGGTGGCGCGCGCCGTCTGGCTGGCCAGTTCCTTCACCTCGGACGCCACGACCGCGAAGCCGCGGCCGGCTTCGCCCGCCCGCGCCGCCTCGATGGTCGCGTTCAGCGCCAGGAGGTTGGTCTGGGAGGCGATGTTGGAGATCAGGCCGACCATGTCGCCGATCCGGGCCGAGGTGGTTCGCAAAGCCTGGACGAGATGGGTGGTCTGGTCGGCTTCGCCCACGGCCGCCTGCGCCAGGCCGGCGGAGCCCTGAACCTGACGGCCGATCTCCTGAACCGAAACCCCGAGCTCCTCGGCGGCGGCCGCAACCGTGCCGACATTGGAGGCGGCTTCCTCGGCGGCGGCAGCGACCGTGGTGGATTGCGTTGCGGTCTCGGTCGCGCTCGCGGTCATCTGCTGCGCGGTGGCCTGCAATTCCGTCGCCGAGGAGGAGACCATGCCGACGATGCCGCCGACCGCCGCCTCGAAGCCGTCGGCCAGCTCGATCATCGTGCGCTTGCGCTCTGCCGCCGCGGCGTCGTCCGTACGCCGACGCACCTCGGCCTCCTCGGCGGCCTTGCGGGCCACCATGGCCTTGATGCCCTCGACGGCCCGACCGACGGCACCGATCTCGTCGCCGCGGGTGGCCTCGTTGATTTCGGCGTCGGTCTCCCCGCCCGCCATACGCTGCAGGACGTTGACCAAGCGGCCGAGCGGGCGGGTCACCGCGAACACGGTGATCAGGCCGGCCAGTGTCATGGCGCCCAGCAGGCCGACGGTCGCCAACCCGATGAGTGTATAGGTTCCGCGATCGGCGGCTTCGATCGCCTGAGTCTTCGCCGTGGCCAGCTCATTGTGCAGGATCGTGGCCCGGCTCTGCATCCACTCGTTCAGCTTGAGCCGGGCCGGGATTCCGACGTCGCGGGCGATCCGGAACGCCTCGTCACCCTGCTGACGCATGCCGAGATCGTACACGCGGTCGAGCAATTCAAAGAAGCCGTCGACATCCTTGCGCAGGGCTATGTTGGTGGCCCGCCGCTCCGGCGTTTCGGCCGCGGCGAGGAGCCGGTCGGTCGCTTCGCGCGCCTCGGTCATGCCGGCCTGCTGCTTGATCCGGAAGCGCGATCTGTTCTCCGGGTTGCTTTCGAGCAGCATGTTGCGGTCCATGACCGCCGCCTCGGTGACGCCGCCGCGCAGGTGCATCAGGGCGTCCAGGCGCACCGCTTGGACATCGACGATTTGGACCGTCTGCTCAGACAGGCTGCGCATCACGTCGCGCGCATAGACGATGAGGCCGGCGCTGACCATGAGTGTCAAAAGGAGCGGTACGGCAATCTTAACAATCAACTTGGCGTTTCTGAAAAACAGCATTGTGACACTTGCCTTATCGACAAAAGGGCTGGAATCAATAACGCGGTGATTGAGTAAAATTGAAGTTAACATACTTAATGATCGACGAGCGCTCGGCGATCATCCGGAGCCGCTAAAACCGCGTTCTATGGAGTTGTCGCTTCTCCGTTCCATGTCGAAGGTCGCGCATTTCGGGGGCGGGCGTGGGACGCGATGCGCGGCAGGCGCGTCGAGCCGTTCGGCGATACGATCGCCCTTCGGTCACCCCACCTGCCGGATCGCCTCGCCCAGCATCATCGCGGCGCAGACCGCGACGTTGAGCGAGCGTAGACCCGGCCGGATTGGCACGACGACACGGGCATCGGCGGCCGCGTGGATCGCCTCCGGCACGCCGGCGGATTCGCGGCCCATCAGCAGGCAGTCACCGTCGCGGAACGCGTGCTGCGTGTAGGGCACAGAGCCGGTGGTGGTGGCGAGCACGAGGCGGATCCCGGCCACGCGCCGCCACGCCTCGAAGGCGTCCCAGGAACGGTGCCGGGTGATCGCGACGTGGTCGAGATAGTCCAGCCCCGAGCGGCGCAGGTGCCGGTCGGACACGTCGAAGCCCGCCGGCTCGATGATCTCCACCGCGATCCCGAGGCAGGCGGCCATGCGCAGCATCGTTCCCGTGTTCTGCGGGATGTCGGGCTGGTAGAGGGCGAGGCGCAGCATCGGCGGTGGGGGTTTTCGAAGGGACAAGGCGGGGCAGGGTCTTGCCTGCGGCATGGGCGCGGGGTTGGCCCGGCGTCAAGGAGGCTTACCTGAGCCTCTCATTCCTGACTTGGTCCCAAAAAACATGTTCCTCGATTGGCTCGAGCGTCGCATCGATCCGTTCGCGCCCTTCGATGACCGGCGCATGCCGCCGAAGACGGTGCTCGGCTTCGCGGGTTTCTATCTGCGGCCGATCCGCTTCGCGCTGGCGGCCCTGTTCGTCATCGCCGTGATCGCGGGCGGGATCGAGGCCTCGCTCTATCTGCTCATGCGCTGGTTCATCGACCTGATGAACGCGGCCGACCGCACCACCGTCCTCTCCGACAACGCCGTGCCGCTGACGCTCGCCGCGTTGCTGCTCCTCGTGGTGCGCCCGCTGGCGGCCTTCCTGCACGAGCTGGCCTCGAACCAGCTCATCGTGCCGCAATCGACCAACCAGATCCGCTGGCGCACGCATCTCTACACCCTCGGCCACTCGCTCTCGTACTTCCAGGCGGATTTCGCCGGGCGGCTGGCCAACCGCACGGTCCAGGTCGGGCCGGCGGTGCGCGAACTCGCGGTCGTGTTCATCGATACGCTGCTCTACGTGGCGATCTACGCGGTCACCGCGATCGGGCTGTTCTCCTCGATCTCGGGCTGGCTGGCGCTTCCCGTCGTCCTCTGGGTGGTGGCCTATGCCGGGCTGACGTGGTGGTTCGTGCCGCGCGCGCGCAAGCGCTCGCATCTGACCGCCGAGACCCGCTCGACCCTGATTGGCCGGGTGGTCGACAGCTACACCAACATCATGACCGTGAAGCTCTTCGCCCGCGACCGCGAGGAGCGCGCCACCGTGCGCGACGCGGTCGATACCCACACCCGCGCCTATCTCCACCAGTTCCGGCTCACCACGCTGACGACGAGCCTGCTGGCGGGGCTCAACAGCCTGCTCCTGTTCGCCACCGCCGCCGTCTGCTTCGCGCTGTGGCAGCGTGGCGCGCTGACGACCGGCGAGGCCTCGGCCGGTCTGGCGCTGATCCTGCGGCTCATGGCGATGTCGGGCTGGGTGATGCAGACCGTGCGCGGCGTGTTCGAGAATGTCGGCGTGATCCAGGAGAGCATGCAGACGATCGCCCGTCCGCACGGCCTCACCGATGCCCCCGACGCGAAGACGCTCATCGTCACCGGGGGCGACATCCGCTTCGAGAACGTGGATTTCCACTACGGCCGGGGTGATGCCAGCATCATCGAGGATCTGTCCTTCCACATCCGCCCGGGTGAGAAGGTCGGCCTCGTCGGCGTCAGCGGGGCGGGCAAGAGCACCATCACCGCGCTTCTGCTGCGCCTGCACGACGTCGAGGGCGGGCGCATCCTGATCGATGGGCAGGACATCGCCGGGGTGACGCAGGATTCCCTGCGCGAAGCCATCGCCATGGTCAGCCAGGACACCTCGCTGCTGCACCGCTCGATCCGCGACAACATCCGCTACGGCCGCCCGGATGCGAGCGACGCCGAGGTCGAGCAGGCGGCGCGATTGGCGCACGCCCATGACTTCATCCTCGATCTCGTGGACCACAAGGGGCGGCGCGGCTACGAAGCCCATGTCGGCGAGCGCGGGGTGAAACTCTCGGGCGGGCAGCGCCAGCGCATCGCGATCGCCCGCGTCATCCTCAAGGACGCGCCGATCCTGATCCTCGACGAGGCGACGAGCGCCCTCGACAGCCAGGTCGAGGCGGCGATCCAGGAGGCGCTCGACACGCTGATGGGCGACAAGACCGTGCTCGCCATCGCCCACCGGCTCTCGACCATCGCTGCGCTCGACCGGCTGATCGTGATCGACAGCGGCCGGATCGTCGAGGAAGGCACCCACGCCGAACTGATCCGCCGGGGCGGGCTCTACGCCGACCTGTGGCGGCGCCAGTCCGGCGGCTTTTTGGGAGACCGTGCGCCGGCTCCCGCTTCGTGACACGGGGACGGATGTCGTGACGGTTTCACGGAGCCTCGCGGCGAGCGGCCTGCGCCGGCCGCCGGCCTCGCCCTGGTGGGACGAGTTGCGCGCGACCTGCCGGCTTTCCGCCCCGCTCGTCCTCATCAACCTCGCCCAGCACGGTCTGGTCGCCTCGAACGCGGTGCTGCTCGGCCGGCTCGGCGCCGAGCCCATCGCCGCGGGTGCGCTCGCCACCAGCCTCTACCTGCTTCTGTTCATCGGCGGCATCGGCCTCACCTCCAGCGTCGCCCCCCTCGTCGCGGAGGCCGTCGGGCGGGCGGCGGGCGCGGGGGCGGACGCGGTGCGGCGCACGGTTCGGGCAGGCCTGTGGGTCGGGTTCCTCGTGACGCTCGCGCTGATGCCGGGGCTCTGGTTCACGGAAGGGCTGCTGATCGCGCTCCACCAGGAGCCGGCCGTCGCCCGCGAGGCCGGCGCGTACATGCGGGTGCTGCAATGGTGGATGTTCCCCGCCCTCGCCTTCATGGTGCTGAAAGGTGCGCTCGCCGCGCTCCAGCGCCCGGGGCCGCCGCTCGCCGTGAGCCTCGCCGCGCTTCCGCTCAACATCGCGCTGGGGGCCTTCTTCGCCTTCGGCCCGCCGGATCTCGGCATCGTCGGCGTCGCGCTCGGCACCGTGATCACCGAGTTCCTGGCGATCGCCGCCCTGGTCGCGGTGATCCGGCTCGACGGGGGCCTCCGCCGCCACCGCATGTTCGCCCGCCTCTGGCGCTTCGACGCCGAGCGCCTCGCCCGCGTCGTGCGGGTCGGCCTGCCGATGGGCGTGGCGGGCATCGCCGAGGCCGGGTTGTTCGAGGCGGCCACGGTGGCAATGGGCACCTTCGGCACGCTGCCGCTCGCCGCCCACGCGATCACGCTGCAGATCGCCGCGACCTGCTTCATGGTGCCCAACGGCATCGGGCAGGCGGCGACGGTGCGGGTCGGCCGCGCCTATGGCGCCGCGGACCGGGCGGGTCTGCGCCGCGCGGGCGCCGTCGCGCTCTGGCTCGGCTTCGGCTTCATGGTGGCCTGCGCGCTGGTGCAGCTTTTCGCGCCGCATATGCTGATCGGGCTGTTCCTCGACACCGAGGCACCCGGCGCGGTCCAGGTCTATCCCGTCGCCGCCGGCTTCCTGATCTTCTCGGCTCTGTTCGCGATCTCGGACGGCGTGCAATCGGTGGCACTGGGAGCCTTGCGCGGCTTGCAGGATACCAAGGTGCCGATGCTGATCGCGCTGTTCGGCTACTGGGTCATCGGTGTGCCGCTCGGGGCGGCGCTGGCCTGGGGCGCCGGTTTGGGCGGACGCGGGATCTGGGCGGGCTTCTGCGCCGGTCTTCTCGTGGTCTCGGTGGCGCTGGTGATCCGCTGGCGGCGGCTGAGCGCCGGCCGGCCGCGCGTCCCAAGCGCGCAGCCGGGGTGAGGCCGGAACCGCCTCCGAAACGCCCCCGTTCCCGCCCCGAGAATACCGGGAGGACTGAGGGGCGCCATGGCCGAGAAAGACGATCACGAGGCGATCTGGAAGGACTTCAAGGGCGCGGTGAACATGACCGCCTCGGCCCTCGAGAAATTCCTCGAGACCGACGAGAGCCAATCGGTCGGCCAGAAGAAGGACGGCGGCGAGGCGACCGGCCACAAGGAGGGCCGCCGCATCGTCGAGATCCTTCACAAGAAGAAGGCCGACCTCAGCGACGACGACTACGCCCACATGAGGAAGGTGACCGGCTACGTGAACCGCCACCTCAAACAGGGCGGACCGGAGGACAAGTCCAAGACCGAAGACTCACCCTGGCGGCTGTCGCTGATGAACTGGGGCCACGATCCACTGAAGGATTGACGGTCCGCTGGTTAGACGGCCTCACAAAACGCCCGGTCTCCGACCGTTCTCGCTCTGGTCATGAGAGCGCGGCGGGAGCTTTGTGGGAGACACTCAGGCGGCCCGGCGCCGCTCCGGATAGAGACCGGCCAAGCCGTCCTCGGAGGCGTCGCAGACGCCCCGCTCGGTGATGATGCCGGTGACGAGGCGGGCGGGCGTCACGTCGAAGGCCGGGTTGGCCACCGGGCTGCCGGGCGAGACCACCGCGACGGTGGCGAAGGCGCCGTCGTCGGTGCGGCCGGTGAGATGGGTGACCTCGCGGGCGTCGCGCTCCTCGATCGGGATGTCGCGCACCCCGTCGGACAGGGTCCAGTCGATCGTCGAGAACGGCAGCGCCGCGTAGAACGGGATGCGGTTGTCGGTGGCGGCCAGCGCCTTCAGGTAGGTGCCGATCTTGTTGCAGACGTCGCCCGACGCCGTGGTGCGGTCCGAGCCGACGATGCAGATATCGACCTGCCCGTGCTGCATCAGGTGGCCGCCGGCATTGTCGGCGATCACGGTGTGCGGCACGCCGTGGGCGTTCAGCTCGAAGGCGGTGAGCGCCGCGCCCTGGTTGCGCGGCCGGGTCTCGTCCACGAAGACGTGGACCGGCACGCCGGCATCGTGCGCCACGTAGATCGGCGCCAGCGCCGTGCCCCAATCGACCGTGGCGAGCCAGCCGGCGTTGCAATGGGTCAGCACGTTGACCGGCCCCCCCTTCTTGGCGGCGATCTCGGACAGGATCTTGGCGCCATGCTCGCCGATGGCGCGGCAGCTCGCGACGTCCTCGTCGGCGATGGACGCGGCCTCCGTGAAAGCGAGCGCCTCACGCGCAGATTCCGGGGCGCGGCGCAGCACGGTGGCCATCCGGTCGAGCGCCCAGCGCAGGTTGATCGCGGTCGGCCGGGTCGCGGCGAGCGTCGCGGAAGCCCGCTCGATCCCCGCCTCGCTCGCATCCTGCCGCATGGCCAGCGCCATGCCGTAGGCGGCGGTGACGCCGATCAAGGGCGCGCCGCGCACCACCATCGTACGGATCGCCACCGCCGCATCGTCGAGGTTCGCCAGCCGCTTCAGTTCGAAGGCGAAGGGCAGCCGGGTCTGGTCGATGACGGTGACGGCGTCCCCGTCGGCCTCGGGGAAAATGGTGCGGTAGGGGCGGCCGTCGATCTTCATGGGGTGCTCGCGCGTGAGAGCATCGGCTCGGCAGCGGCCAGGGCCGTCCGGAGCGATGCCTGACGATGTCTCATCGCGCGACTGTGTCGCCAGAATGGCCCCGGCCGGTCAAGCCGTCCGAGGCCGTCTTTCGAACGGCGTCTTCAGCGGTTCACCCGTTCGACGTAGATGTCGATATAGGCGCCGTCTTCGAGGCCGAGCAGGTCGCGGATCATGCCGGGCAGCTTGCACAGCAGGGCCGGCATGGTCGGCGCCTCGGTGGCGAGGCCCGGCACCGGCGAGTCGTGCACGAAGAAGACGCCGGCCGCCTCGTCCCAGGCGCAGCGAACGGTGAATTTGCGGGCCATCGCGCGATCCTCATGTTCAGGGGCAAGGGGGGACGGCGCGGGGAGCGTCGTGCCGTCATTGTCGAGGGGGCGGCCGGGATTGTCCGCCGGGGGCTTGCTGGCCTCAGCCGGGGCCTTGCTGGCCTCAGAAGCGTACGGGGCGGACACGCTTCACCTGCGGGATCGCTTCGATCGCCTTCAGAACCTCGGGAGATACCTCGGCATCGACCGCCACGAAGGCGATCGCGTTGCCGCCCTCGGCCTCGCGGCCCAGCGCGAAGGTCGCGAGGTTGACGCCGGCCTCGCCGAGCACGGTGCCGAAGCTGCCGACGAAGCCCGGCTTGTCGTGGTTGCGCACGTAGAGCATCAGCGGCGCGAAGGGTGCGTCGATGTTGATGCCGCGGATCTCGATGATGCGCGGCTTGCCGTCGTTGAAGACGGTGCCGGCGGCGTCGCGCGGCATGTCTTCGGCATCCACGGTGATGCGCACCACCGATTCGTAGTCGCTGGCCCCGCCCTCACGCTTGATCTCGTCGATGACGATCCCGCGATCCCGCGCGATCACGGGGGCCGAGACCATGTTCACCTCTTGCAGGATCGGGCGCAGCACGCCGGTCACCGCCGCCGAGGTCAGCGCTCGGGTGTTCATCCCGGCCACCGCGCCCTCGTAGGTGATGCGGATGCCCTTGATCGGTGCTTCCGTGAGCTGGCCCAGGAACGAGCCGAGTTTTTCGCACAGGGCGACGAACGGCTTGAGGCGCGGCGCTTCCTCGGCCGAGATCGAGGGGAAGTTGATCGCGTTGGTGATGGCGCCGCTGAGGAGGTAGTCCGCCATCTGCTCGGCGATCTGGAGCGCGACGTTCTCCTGCGCCTCGGAGGTCGCGGCGCCGAGATGCGGCGTGCAGATCACGTTCGGGTGGCCGAAGAGCGGGTTCTCGGTCGCCGGCTCGGTCACGAACACGTCGAGGGCCGCGCCCGCGACATGACCGGAATCCAGGGCGGCGCGGAGAGCGCTCTCGTCCACGAGGCCGCCGCGGGCGCAGTTGACGATGCGCACGCCGCGCTTGGTCTTGGCGAGGTTTTCCTCCGAGAGGATGTTGCGGGTCTTGTCGGTGAGCGGCACGTGCAGGGTGATGATGTCGGCCCGCGCCAGCAATTCGTCGAGTTCGACCTTCTCGACGCCGATCTCGACGGCGCGCTCCGGCGTCAGGAAGGGATCGTAGGCGACGACCTTCAGCTTGAGCCCGATCGCCCGGTCGGCGACCACGGCGCCGATATTGCCGCAGCCGACGATGCCGAGCGTCTTGGCCGTCAGCTCGACGCCCATGAAGCGGTTCTTCTCCCACTTGCCGGCCTGCGTGGAGGCGTCCGCCGCCGGGATCTGGCGAGCGAGCGCGAAGATCAGGGCGATGGCGTGCTCGGCGGTGGTGATCGAGTTGCCGAACGGCGTGTTCATCACGATCACGCCCTTGGCGGTCGCGGCTGGGACATCGACGTTGTCGACACCGATGCCGGCGCGGCCGACCACCTTCAGCCGGGTGGCCTCGGCGAGCAGCTTGCCCGTCACCTTGGTGGCGGAGCGGATGGCGAGACCGTCATATTGGCCGATGATGGCGGCCAGGGCGTCCTTGTCCTTGCCGAGGCCAGGCTGGAAATCGACCTCGATGCCGCGATCGCGGAAGATCTGGACGGCGGCGTCGGACAGGGCGTCGGAGATCAGGACTTTCGGCTTGTTCGTGGCAAGCTTGGGCATGGAAGCACCTCGCGTCGGGCAGGCGCGCAGGATCGCTCGCGATTGCGCGAGACGTGTCCGGCCGGCGCTGTGCGCGGACAAAAGACCGGTGGATCGCTGGAGCGCGTCGATAAGCAAATGGCCGGTCCTGCGACCGGCCATCATGACGTCTCAGACCCTCAGGCCGCGGCGGCGGCGAGCGCCGCCTTCTCCTGGGCGAAGGCCCAGTCGAGCCAGGGGGTGAGCGCCGCGAGGTCGGAGGCCTCGACGGTGGCCCCGCACCAGATGCGCAGGCCGGCCGGTGCGTCGCGGTAGGCGCCGAAGTCGAAGGCGACGCCCTCGCGCTCCAGCCGCGTGACGAGGGCGGCGGCCAACGCCTTCACCGCGGCATCGCCCTTGGCGAGCACGTCCGGATCGGTGATCACGAGGCAGACGCCGGTGTTCGAGTAGGTCGCCGGGTCCACCGCGAGGTGGCCGATCCAGGGGGTGCGCGCCACCCAGTCGTGGATCACCCGCGCATTGGCGTCCGCCCGCGCATGCAGCGCGTCGAGGCCGCCGATGCTCTGCGCCCATTTCAGGGTGTCGAGGTAGTCCTCGACCGCGAGCATCGAGGGCGTGTTGATCGTGTCGCCCTTGAAGATGCCCTCGATCAGCTTGCCGCCCTTGGTGAGGCGGAACACCTTCGGGATCGGCCAGGCCGGCGTGTGGCTCTCGAGACGCGCCACGGCGCGCGGTGAGAGGATCAGCATGCCGTGCGCGGCCTCGCCGCCCATCACCTTCTGCCAGGAATAGGTGACGACATCGAGCTTGTCCCACGGCAGCGGCATCGCGAAGGCGGCCGAGGTCGCGTCGCAGATCGTGACGCCCTCGCGGTCGTCGGCGATCCAGTCGGCGTGCGGGACCTTCACGCCGGCGGTGGTGCCGTTCCAGGTGAAGACGACGTCGTTGTTCTTGGTGTCGATCGCATCGAGCTTGGGCAGGATGCCGTGCTCGCCGACATGCACCTTCGGGTCGATCCGGAGTTCCTTGAGCGCGTCGGTGACCCATTCGGCGCCGAAGGAATCCCAGGCCATGACCTCGACGGTCTTCGGGCCGAGCATCGACCACATCGCCATCTCGACGGCGCCGGTATCCGAGCCGGGGACGATGCCGATGCGGTAATCGGCGGGGATGCGCAGAACCTTGCGGGTCAGCTCGATGGCCTCGGCGAGCTTGGCCTTGCCGACGGCCGAGCGGTGCGAGCGGCCGAGCGCTGCACCGGAGAGGGCATCGAGGGTCCAGCCGGGACGCTTGGTCGTGGGGCCGGACGAGAAATAAGGCACGCGCGGACGCGCGGCGGGCATTTGAGCCGTCATGTCATCCATCCTTCCAGATGGTTGCCTCCCGTTGGGGGGAGGTGTCCCGCCGCTGGAAATGACGGATCACGCGCCGCAATGCAAGTGGTCATTCTTGCATTCCGCGCCCTGTGTGCTGCCGGTGACGGAGCGATCGTTCAGTTGCCGGAAGAATAGATGTGTAGACGATCCCTCTAAGGTTCGTCCCGCTTCAGCAGGTCGGGCCGGCGCGCCCGCGTCAGCGCGCGGCTGCGCTCGGACCGCCAGCGGGCGATGGCGGCGTGGTTGCCGCCCATCAGCACGTCGGGAATCGTCCGGCCCTCCCATTCCCGGGGCCGGGTGTAGTGCGGGTATTCGAGCAGTCCGCCCTCGAAGCTCTCCTCGACGCCCGAGGCGTGCTTGCCCATCACGCCGGGCAGCAGGCGCACGCAGGCGTCGATGAGCACCAGGGCCGCGATCTCGCCGCCTGAGAGCACGTAATCGCCGATCGAGATCTCTTCCAACGCGCGCGCCTCGATCACCCGCTCGTCCACACCCTCGAAGCGGCCGCAGACGATGATGGCGCCCGGCCCTTCGGCCAGCGCCCGCACGCGGCTCTGCGTCAACGGCCTTCCACGTGGGGACATGAGGAGGCGGGGGCGGGGATCGACCGCCGACGCCGCGGCGTCGATGGCGGCGCCGAGCACGTCGCAGCGCAGCACCATCCCGGCGCCGCCGCCGGCCGGCGTGTCGTCCACGTTGCGGTGGCGGCCGAGCCCGTGCTCGCGGATCTGACGCGGCTCCAGGCTCCACGTCCCTCGACCCAGCGCGTCCCCCGACAGCGAATGACCCAGCGGGCCGGGAAACATCTCCGGGTAGAGGGTCAGGACGGTGGCCCGCCAGGGGGCCGCCGTGCCGGGGAGAATGGGCTCGCTCATGCCGCTTGATGGCGGCGGCGGGCGGGCCGGTCAACGGAGACGACCCGCCCCATCCTCGTTGAGAAGTGCGAGGGTCGGCCCCTGGAAAACGACGGTGCCGACGCGACGGTCAGCGCCGGGCCATCGGCGCACGCCGCTTCGGTTGGGAATGCCGATGGCTCTTGAGCTGCCGTTGCGGGCGCTGGCGGATGCGGCGCTCGGCCGGCTCCATGCCGGGCTCGGCAGAGGGCTCGGCGGAATATCCGGACGGCCGGTTCACCGTCGAGAGGCCGAACGTATCGGGCGAGCCCATGGGAAGCCCGACTGTCGCGCCGGGCATCCCCTGCGCCTGAGCGAGGCTCGCAGGGGGGAGCGTCAGTGCGAGAGCGGCGGAGGCCGCGAGAATCGCGTTGCGAAGGATCGGGTTGTGCATGGAGCTCTCGTTCGCGTCTGGGTTCGGGCCTGCCTCGACAGAACGGGGACGGTTCGCGAAGGTTCGCGCCGGCCGGTGCGTTCCGCCCATTCGCGCGTTGAACGCCGGCATGATCCGCTTTGCCGCCGCCCTCGTCCTCCTGTCTCTTCCGGCCATCGCGGCCGAGCCGCTCGCGCCTCCCGGCGCGCCGGCCGAGCGATTCCCGCGGCCCGACCGGCCGGTCGCCGAGATCGTCGCGCCGCAATGGGCGGACGAGCGGGAGCGCGACAAGGCCGACGAGGTGGGGCAGGTCGCCCGCCTGATGCGGATCGCCCCCGGCGAGACGGTGGCCGATATCGGCGCGGGCAGCGGCTACTACGTGTTCCGCTTGAGCCCCCGCGTCGGCCCGCAGGGGCGCATTCTCGCGCAGGACATCACGCCGGACTACCTCGCCGATCTGGAGCGCCGGCTCGCGGAATCGGGGCTGTCCAACGTCACCGTGGTGCGCGGAGAGGCGCACGACCCGCGCCTGCCGACCGGCTCGGTCGATGCGGCCGTGCTGGTCCACATGTACCACGAGATCGCCCAGCCCTTCGGCCTGCTCTGGAACCTCGCCGCCGCGATCAAGCCGGGCGGCCGGGTCGGGATCGTCGATGCCGACGCGATCCCCTCGCGCCACGGCACGCCGCCGAAGCTTCTGCGCTGCGAACTCGCGGCCGTCGGCTTTCGCGAGGTGTCGTTGACGCGGCTGAAGGGCGGCGTCGGCTATCTCGCCGTCTTCGAGGCGCCCGCGCCGGACCGGCGGCCCGCACCGGAAACGATCCGGCCCTGCCGGGACGAGGCCACCCGCGAGAAGCGCTGACGCGTCTTTACCGAATCGGAGTGGTTCGCCAGCCACGCTGCCGGCCCGTCCTCGCAGTCCGTTCGGCAATGATCCTCGACCTCTGGCTCGACCAACCCGTCTGGTTGATGTTCACCCTCCTCTCGGGCCTCTTCCTTGCGCTCTGTCTGCTGCTGAGCCTGCTCTCGACCCTGCCGGGGACGCGGGCGGGGATGCGCCTGCTCGCGACCGGTATCGTGCCGCCGTATATCGGCGTGATCGCGGTGCTGCTCGCGCTGCTGACGGGCTTCGTCGCCAACGATGCCTGGGAGCGTCAGCGGCAGGCCAGCCGCGTGCTCCAGGCCGAGCGCTCGCATGCACTCGCGGTCTACGACCTCAGCATCGCCTCGGCGCCGGACATGAGCGGCCTGCGCACCTCGCTCTTCGCCTATCTCGATGCCGTCGTGAAGGAGGAGTGGCCGTCCATGGCCGCGACCGGCGCCTCTGCTCCCGCCGCCGGCCAAGCGCTCGGGCGTCTGCTCCAGACCGCGGCCGACCCGAGCACCGCCGCGGAGGCGGGGCAGGCGACGCACGCCGCGCTGCTCGATGCGGTGATGCAACTCCGCTCGACCCGCAGCGAGCGCCTCGCGCTCAGCGCCGCCCGCAGCGACGAGAGCAAATGGCTGACGCTGCTCGTGCTCGCCGCCCTGACGCTGACGGCGATCGCCCTCGTGCATTGCGAGCGCCCGTTCGCGCAGGCGACGACGCTCGCCCTGTTCTCCGCGGCGATGGTGACGACGCTCGGCGTGGTCGCTCTGCACGAGCGCCCCTTCGACGGACCCCTGGCGCTGTCGTCCGAACCGATCCGTCTTGCCCGCGCCGCGATGGAGGCGGGCACACGCTGAGCGGCTCGTTGCGCATCGCCACGTTTGAGGCGAATTACATCATGCTGATCAGCGTGATGTGAGCGCTTTTTAACATTTTTAAAATGCATTGGATATCAAAGGACAATCGAAGGTTTGTCCACTTCCAGAGCGGATAGAATGCAAGTCATGTCTCATATCAAAATATTTGCGAAGTTTATATCAGTTATTGTAATGATCACCGTTATAGTTGGGGGGTGTATCTGGTTTGCCCAGTCGCGCATGAGTAGTATTGACGACACCTATAGCCTCTTCATCGTCCGTGAGGCAAAGGCTGTGTCCAATGCGCGTCGCTCCAATCAGCTGATCTTCGAGTTGAATTACTGGGTCTTCCGGATCATCGCCGAGACCGATCCGGCCCAGATGAAGGCTGCCAACGAGGGCTTCGAGGCGGCGCTTCCGACCATGCGGCAGACCCTGAGCGAGTTGCGCGGGCAGGCACCGACCTTCGCGGCGCGCCTGGATGAGCAGACCGCGCGCGTCGAACGCTTCGTCAAGGATGTCAGTGAGATCCGCCGTCTCGGCACCCTGAACCAGAACGCCGAGGCAATCGATTTGATGCACGGCACGGTCGACCCAACCCTTGCTGCCATGGTCGCCGAGGGCGGTAAACTGGCCAGCGACATCTCTGCCTATATGGAGAAGAGCTCCGATCTGCTCACCGATCAGACCAACGCCACCCGCTACAGCCTGATGGGCATCGGTGCGCTGGGCATGCTGTTCGGTCTCGCTGCGGCGATCTTCGTCTCCGTCGTCGGCATCACGCGTCCGTTGGGCAACTTGGTCCGCGTCCTCCAGCGGATGGCCAAGGGTGAAATCGACACCAAGATCAAGGAAGCGGACCGCGGTGACGAGATCGGTGCGGTCGGCCGTGCGGTCGAGGATATCAAGACAATGGTGGCTCGGAAGGCCGCCGAGCAGGCGGAGATCAAGCGCATCGCCGACGAGGCCGCCGCCGCCGAGCGCAAGCGTACCATGGTGGAACTCGCCGACGGGTTCGAGACGGCGGTCGGGTCGATCGTCGGCATGGTCACGGCTTCCGCCACGGAATTGCAGGCCACGGCGCAGCAGATGACGGCCACCGCTACCGAGACCGCCAGCCAGTCCACCACGGTCGCCGCCGCGGCTGAGGAGGCGGCGACCAACGTCAGCACGGTCGCGACCGCGGCCGAGGAACTGGGCGCGTCGGTGCAGGAGATTGGCCGGCAGGTGTCGGGCTCGGCCGATCTGGCTGAGACTGCGGTCGCCGAAGCTCACGAAACCACGCAGCTGGTGCAGGAACTCAAGCAGGCCGCCGAACAGATCGGCGCCATGGTCGGCATGATCTCGAACATCGCCGGCCAGACCAACCTGCTCGCCCTCAACGCGACGATCGAGGCGGCCCGCGCCGGCGAGGCGGGGCGCGGCTTTGCGGTCGTCGCCACCGAGGTCAAGGAACTCGCCAACCAGACGGCGCGCGCCACCGAAGAGATCAGTCAGCGCATCGGCCAGGTGCAGGGGGTGACCGATCAGGCGGTCGGCGCGATCGGCGGCATCGGCAACCGCATCCGCGAGATCAACGCGGTGGTCGCCGGCATCGCGGCGGCGGTCGAGCAGCAGAGCGCGGCAACTCAGGAGATCGTGCGCAACGTGGCCCAAGCTTCCACGGGCACGACGGAGGTGACGAGCAACATCGCGGGCGTGGCGCAAGCCTCCGAGGAGACCGGAGTGGCAGCCAGTCAGGTCCTTTCGTCGGCATCCGAGCTGTCCCGGCAGTCCGAACGCCTCTCGGCGGAAGTCGACCGGTTCCTAACGACGGTTCGTGCCGCCTGACCTCAGTGTTGAGGAAGTCGCCGAATGCGTCCGGGGTCGATTTTCAATCCGGACGCTTGGACCATCGTCCCGAAAGCCGGGAACCACCTTTCGGGACGATTCTCTACCCCGGATCGTCGGCAGGCTTCGGCCCCGGCGGGGCGAACAGGTCGTCCGGCGGATCGGCCACGACCTTCCCGCCCGCGAGATCGAGGGTCGGCACGAAGGCCTTGGTAAAGGGCAGGAGCGCGGTCGGTCCGCCGGCCGCCGGGCGGATCTCGAGCAGATCGCCGCCGCCGAAATTCGGCACCGCCACGATGGTGCCGATCGCCACTCCGGCCCCGTCCTCGACCGTGAGCCCGATCAGGTCGGTGAGGAAGAACTCGTCTTCGTCCTCCACCTCGCCCAGACGCTCGCGGGCGATGGCGAGGGTGACGCGGTTGAGGGCTTCGGCGCCGCTGCGGTCGTCCACGCCCTTCACCCGTACGATCAGCAGGTCGGGGGAGCTGCCGGGAGCGGGCCGGACGTTGGCGAATTCGAGGGTGCGCCCGTCGGAGGCGTGCAATGGACCGTAGCCCGCGATCGCCAGGGGCTCCTGGGTATGGGATTTCAACCGGACTTCGCCGTGCAGCCCGTGCGGCCGGCCGAACTCGCCGAGCAGAACGAGCCCCGGATCGGCAGAGGCGGGCGGGGGCGGCTTGGCGCCCGGCGGCTTGCGGGCCGAGGTCACGGCTTCCGGCGCGAGGCGGTCGGCGGGGCGGTCGAACCGCGCAGGTCCGCGCGATGAGGAGCCGGGGCGGCGAGCCATGCAGAGTGCCTCGATGACGGCGCGTTTGTCCCGTCCCCTGACGGGGTGGGAGCGAGGGTGGGGTGGTGCCCGAGGCATCCCCCACCCCGGAAGACCCCTCCCCGCAGGGGGGAGGGGATTGGAAGACTTACGCCGCGGCGTCTTCGGCCGGGGCGGCAGCCTTCTCGGCGCGCTTGGCGGCGCGCTCCTTGGCCTTCTCGCCCGGCTCGGCCTTCTGCGGGTTGTTGCGGGTCGGGCGCTTGGCGAGGCCGGCGGCGTCGAGGAAGCGCAGGACGCGGTCGGTCGGCTGCGCGCCCTTGGCGAGCCAGGACTGGATCTTCTCGTTGTCGAGCACGATCCGGGCCGGATCGTCCTTGGCCTTCATCGGGTCGTAGGCGCCGACCTTGTCGATGAAGCGGCCGTCGCGCGGGGCGCGGGCATCGGCGATGACGATGCGGTAGTACGGGCGCTTCTTGGCGCCGCCACGGGTGAGACGGATCTTGAGGGACATCAGTCGTTCCTTTCGGTGTCGGGTTTCGCAGTGGTGTTGTGATCGACGCTTTCGGCGATCGTCCGGTGGTGCCGAATGACTTCCTTGACCACGAAGGCGAGGAATTTCTCGGCGAAATCGGGGTCGAGCTTGGCTTCGACCGCGAGATTTCTCAGGCGCTTGACCTGACGGGCCTCCCGATCCGGATCGGAGGGAGGCAGACCCTTGCGGGCCTTCAACTCGCCGACTCGCTGGGTGCAGCGGAAGCGTTCGGCGAGCAGATGGATGAGCGCGGCATCGAAGTTGTCGATGCTCTCGCGCAGGCCTGCCAGCTCGGGATCGATCCCCTGTGCGGACAAGATCGTCATTTCTTCTTACCCGGCAGGAAGCCGCCGAGGCCCGGCATCTTCGGTCCGCCCAAACCCGGCAGGCCCGGCATCTTTCCGGCCCCGAGCCCCGCCGGCATCGGCGGCAGCTTGCCACCGAACTGCTTCTCGATCTCCGCGATCTGCTCCGGCGTCGGCTCCGGCATGCCCGGCGGCAGCTTCATCCCGCCCGGCAGCCCGCCCGGCATGCCGCCGCCGAGGCCGAACATGTTGCCGAGCGCCTGGCCGATGCCGCCGCGTTTGCCCGAACCCATCGCCTTCATCATGTCGGCCATGGTCCGGTGCATCTTGAGGAGCTTGTTGATCTCCTCGACCTTGACGCCGGCACCCGCCGCGATGCGCTTCTTGCGGCTGTTCTTGAGCAGATCCGGATTCTTGCGCTCCGCAGGCGTCATCGAGGAGATGATCGCGCGCTGGCGCTTGAACATCTTCTCGTCGAGGTTGGCGCCCTCGACCTGCTTCTTCATCTGCCCCATGCCGGGCAGCATCCCCATCAGGCCGCCGATGCCGCCCATCTTCTCCATCTGGGCGAGCTGCATCGACAGGTCTTCGAGATCGAACTTGCCCTTCCGCATCTTCTCGGCGGTGCGCAGGGCCTGCTCGTGGTCGATCGTCTCGGCCGCCTTCTCGACGAGCGAGACGATGTCGCCCATGCCGAGGATGCGGTTGGCCACCCGCTGCGGGTGGAATTCCTCCAGCGCATCGACCTTCTCGCCGACGCCGACGAGCTTGATCGGCTTGCCGGTGACGGCGCGCATGGAGAGCGCCGCGCCGCCGCGGGAATCACCGTCCATGCGGGTCAGCACGATACCGGTGACGCCGAGGCGCTCGTCGAAGGCGCGCGCGGTGTTGACCGCGTCCTGGCCGGTGAGCGCGTCGGCTACCAGCAGGACTTCGTGGGGTCTCGTCGCCGCCTTCACCTCGGCGGCCTCGTTCATCAGGCCTTCGTCGACCGTGGTGCGGCCGGCCGTGTCGAGCATGACCACGTCGAAACCGCCGAGGCGGGCGGCTTCCATGGCACGCTTGGCGATCTGCACCGCCGACTGGCCGGCGACGATCGGCAGGCTCTCGACCTCGACCTGCTTGGCGAGCACCGCCAACTGCTCCATCGCCGCGGGACGCCGCGTGTCGAGGGAGGCGAGCAGCACCCGGCGCTTGTCACGCTGGTTCAGCCGCCGGGCGATCTTGGCGGTGGTGGTCGTCTTGCCCGATCCCTGGAGGCCGACCATGAGGATGGCGACAGGGGCGGGCGCGTTGAGATCGACGACGCTGGCATCGGTGCCGAGCATCGCGATGAGCTCGTCGTTGACGATCTTCACGACCATCTGGCCGGGCGTCACCGACTTGAGGACGACGGCGCCCACCGCCTTCTCGCGCACCTTGTCGGTGAACGAGCGCACCACCTCCAGCGCCACGTCCGCTTCGAGGAGTGCGCGGCGCACCTCGCGCATGGCGGCGGTGACGTCGGCTTCCGTCAGCGCACCGCGGCGCGTCAGGCCGGAGAGGATGCCGGAGAGGCGGTCGGAAAGGCCTTCGAACATGTGTCGCGTCAGCCTGGGCTACTGGTGAAGGCCGGCATTGGCCACGCGGCGCGCGCGCAGCGCATCCTCGAAGGACGCGACCGCGCGGGCGAACTTGTCCCGGCACGCCGCATCGCAGAAGCCGACCACGGCACCGTTGTAGAGGGTCAGCGCCTCGGGCACGATCGGCTTGCCGGACCACGGGCAGAGGTCGTTGACCGCATCCTCGATGCGAAGGGTGGTGTCGCTCGCGGGCGCCATGGCAGGGCTCGTTTGACGCTTCGGCGCACGCGCGGCAACGACAAGGGCGCCCGAGGGCGCACACGCGCTGTCGGACGTTGACCTCCGGCCCCTCGGGCCGGTCGGCGGCTCATCGTGACGTTCGAACGTCGAAATGGAGCCGGGCGGATAGGCCCTGGACCGTCTCAAGTCAATCCCGGGCCCGTTTTCCGCCCCGCTCCCGAAGGGGGCCCGCGCGGTGACCAAATTGGGGCTGTGCCCGAAAAGCACGTAAGCGGACGGTTAAGCTTTACTCTTCGTTAAGCATGTTCGGGTCTGATGCTCGTCGACGCACCGCTGGAGGTGCCCGAGGACTACCCGATGTCGGAACCCGCGCGACAGGCCCCGTCTCCCGAGCCCGGTCTCCGGACTCCCGCTGCCACCGCACCGCTGCGGGAATGGCTCGCCAGCATGCGCACCGCCGTGTCCGAGACGCCTGCCGTCGAGACGCGCGGCGCGGAGCCCGCTCCCGCCGAGCCGGAAGCCGAGGCCCGCAACAGCGGCTGGTCGCCCCGCCTCGTCTCCGTCGCCGCAAAATCGGCCGAGACCGCCGACGAGGACGTCGCCGAGATCATGGCCGAGAACATGATGCTGAAGGCCCGGCTCCGGCTGGAATCCGAACGCCGCGACGAGCTTCAGGTCATCCTGGCCCAGGAAATTCGCGAGCTGCGCGCCCACATCGCCGAAGAGGTCGGCAAGATGGACGACCTGCGGACCGAGCGCGACCTCTGGCGCGCCCGCTGCGAGGCCCTGGCCGCCCCGCTGTTCCAGGTTCAGCACCGCTGAACTGTCGCGAGATGCTTGAGGCTCTTGTTTTCGCGTCATCTTTTTCCCGAAAGCCGGCAACCACCTTTCGGGACGATGCTCTAGAAATGCGAAGGGCCGCCCCGAGGGGCGGCCCTTCCATTGTCGAACCGGTCAGTCCGACGAAACCTGCTGAGATCCCGCGGATGCGTTAGGCGCACACGCCGGAGGCAACAGTCCAGGTCTTGGTCGTCGGCGACGGCTGATGACAATGAGACACTGGATCACCTCCTTTCGTTCGTTGCGGATGAGCCCAAGGTAGGGGCGATTTTCGCCGTGCGAAAGACCCCTGGGCGGCCGTTGCGGTGCGTTGTCTCGCCGCGGTGCAGCATGCGGTCCGGCCACGGCACTCACTTACAGTGATTCCCCCGGCTTCTCCTCCGGCCTCAAGCGCCGGCGGCCGCCTCCGCGACCTTGGACTTTCGCTCCGCTCGATGTTTTTCCAAGATCGAGATCCTGGAAATCCGCGCCGCAAAGGCGCCCGAGCGGCTTCTTCGAGCGATAGCCCTGAAGGTCTCATATGCGTGCCGCTGGCCGGCGGCCTGCGAGGCGCCTAAAGAGGGCGCCCGTAGCATCGGGCCCTTCAGACACCATGTCCTCCGCCGCCGCCCCGCGCATCTCCACCGACGACGCCCTCGATCCGCGCGCCATGCGCGAGCCGTTGTCGAACGCCTGGTACTGCGCCGGTCGAGCCTCGGCGGTCGCGGGCGGAAAGATGCGGGCGGTCGCGCTCAACGGCGAGCAGGTCGTGCTCGGCCGGGCCAAGGACGGCAGCCTGTTTGCGCTGCGCGACCGCTGCCCCCATCGCGGCATGGCGCTGTCCAAAGGCAAGTTCGACGGCGACACGCTGATGTGCCCGTTCCACGGCTGGCGCTTCGGCACCGATGGGCGCTGCCGCGACGTGCCGACGCTCTCCGCACACGACGCCTCGGACTTCTCGCGCATCGCGGTCCAGCGCTTCCCCATCGTGGAGAGCGCGGGCTTCCTCTGGGTCAACCCGCATCTCGGCCCCTCCGACCCCGGCGCCGTGCCGGCGGCGCCCTCCCTCGATTTCGAGCCGGCCGGATGCCTCGTGCTCGAACTGGAGGTCGAAGCCTCGTTCGACCTGACGACGCTGAGCCTCGTCGATCCCGGCCACGTCGCCTTCGTCCACGACACGTGGTGGTTCCGGCCCTCGAAGGAGTTGCGGGAGAAGCTGAAGACGTTCCAGCCCGTGCCGCACGGCTTCGTCATGACGAGCCACGCGACCACGACGAGTTCGCCGGTCTACCGCCTGCTCGGCGGCGCACCGGAGGTCGAGATCGAGTTCCGTCTGCCCGGCGTGCGGCTGGAGCGGATCAAGGCGGGCACGAAGCGCGTGGCGAACTACACTTTTGCCACGCCGATGGGGCCCAACCGGACGATGCTGACCAACGCGCTCTATTGGAGCATGCCGGCGCTCAACCTCCTGAAGCCGATCGCCCGGCCTCTGATGCGCCAGTTCCTGACCCAGGATCAGCAGGTGCTCCAGCACGCGCAGGCGGGCCTCGACCGCAAGCCGACCATGGTGCTGCTGGGTCAGGGCGACCTGCCCTCGCAATGGTATTTCCGCCTCAAGCGCGAGGCCCTGGAGGCGGCGCGCGAGAGCCGCCCCTTCGCCAACCCGCTGATCCGCCAGGAGCTGCGCTGGCGCTCCTGAGGCCCTGCGCCGCGCTTGAACCGCGGACCGGACGAGCCATCTTGGCCGTATGAAGAAGCGTGGCCTGCTCACGGTCGCCAGCGCGGCCACGGTGATGACCCTCGGGGGTGTCGGCTACGCCGCGCATCGCCGGGGCAAGAACCCCTATTACCGGGGCCCCCAGAGCGCGCATTTCGATGGCTTGCGCTTCCACGCCCCGAACCAGCCGCCCGACAAGTCGCTCTCCGACCTCGCCCGCTGGCGCCGGACCGGCAAGCCCGAGGCGTGGCCGGCGAGCTTCCCGAGCCCGTTTCCGGCGGACAGGCCGCCGGAGCGGTTCGAGGGTCTTCGTGTCGTCCTGATCGGACATGCGAGCTACCTGTTCCAGGTCGCGGGCCGCAACATCCTGGTCGATCCGGTCTATGCCAAGCGTGCGAGCCCGGTCCGCTTCGCCGGGCCGAAGCGGG
Source organism: Methylobacterium sp. AMS5 (assembly GCF_001542815.1). Taxonomy (GTDB): domain Bacteria; phylum Pseudomonadota; class Alphaproteobacteria; order Rhizobiales; family Beijerinckiaceae; genus Methylobacterium. The sequence continues at coordinate 464,312 of NZ_CP006992.1, read as the reverse complement.
TCAACGCGCCGGGCATCGCCTATGCCGACCTGCCGCCGATCGATGCGGTGTTGATCACGCACAACCACTACGACCATCTCGACGGGCCGACGATCGCCCGCCTGTGGCAGGACCACCAGCCGCTGATCGTCGCCCCGCTCGGCAACGACGCGATCCTGCGCGGCTACGACGAGACCATGCATGTCGAGACCCATGACTGGGGCGAGTCGGTCGATCTCGGCGCCGGCATCACCGTGCATCTGACGCCGGCCAACCACTGGTCGGCGCGCGGCCTCAACGACCGGCGCATGGCCCTGTGGTGCGCCTTCGTGCTCACGACCCCGCGCGGCGTGCACTACCATGTCGGCGATACCGGCCTCGGCGACGGCGCGCTCTTCCGCGAGATCCGCGCCCGGTTCGGCCCGCCGCGCCTCGCCACGCTACCGATCGGCGCCTACGAGCCGCGCTGGTTCATGCAGCCTCAGCACATGAACCCCGCCGACGCCGTGGAAGCCTTGGGCCTCCTCGGCGCCGATCAGGCGCTCGGCCACCATTGGGGCACCTTCAAGCTCACCGACGAGGGCATCGAACGCCCCGTCGAGGCATTGGGCGAAGCGCTGACGGCGGCCGCGCTTGCGCCGGAGCGGTTCCTGGCGCTGCGGCCGGGGCAGGTTTGGGAAGGGTAGAGGCGGCGGATTTACAATCACGCATTGCGATTTTCACGGCCTGATGGCAGCGTGGCCGGAAGAGCGGATCGAGTCGCGAAGGTATGCCTGAGCGTGACCGAGCAAGAGACGCTTTATCCCCTTGAGTTCATCGTGCCGTCCACTCCGGTTTCACTTCAGGCGAGCAGCCGCTCGAAGGAGCGTTGGAAATCCGCCGTCAGAGAGGCCGCGCGTAAGCGGATTCGTGAAACAGATCCCCTGGGCTTTCTTGATCGGCGCCCATTGAGTCTGACAATCTATTATTTTTCAGCTCTACCGATGGAAGGCGACATCGATAATATCGTGAAACCGATTATGGATGCTTTGATCCATGTCGCCTGTATGACGGACAACGATGTCGAACGTGTCGTCGTCCAAAAATTCGAGCCCGAAGTCGGACGTGCGTTCACCGATCCAAGTGCGCAGCTGGTGGCCGCTCTGGATGTTCCGCCCCCCGCTGTCTACGTTAGGATCGACGACGACCTGAGTTGGAGGTTCCTGTGACGGCACAGGTTCGATCGCTTCGGCCCGAGGCCGAAAAGCACTTCATCGACGCTTTGCGGCGACGCTACGAGGAGCAGGGGTTCGCTTTCACGTCAGAGCCCGATCCGAAACAGCTTCCTCGATTTTTCGGTTCCTATATTCCGGATGCGCTTGCTCAGAAGTCGGGGCGCAACATCGTCATCGAGTTCAAGGAGCAGCCGACTTCATCGACACAGCGTGCTTTGTCCGAGATCAGGCGCCTCTTCGACGGGCATGCCGATTGGCAGTTCCGCGTGTTTTATACCGGAACGGATCCGCAAGAGGCCGAGACGGTCGCGCCCGCCTCTCCGGATCTCATCCGGAAATCGGCGGATGAGGTGAAGGCACTCGCTGCACAGGGCAACCTGCGGGCAGCATTCGTCGTGGGTTGGGCCCTGTTGGAGGCGGCCTTGCGAGCCCGTCGCGATGGATCGGAGAGTTTGTCGCGCAAACCCGGCACGGTCGTCCAGACGCTGGCAATGGAAGGCTTCATTGAGCCGCCAGCAGAGCGCCGATTGCGCGAACTGATCCCACTGAGAAACCGCATCGTTCACGGCGATCTGACGGTCGAGCCGACGACGGCGGAGATCGAGTTCGTCCTCTCGACCATCGAAAACGTTTTGGACGCCGACTTGTCTTAAGCACTCAAGGGCTCTGCGATGTCCGCCGTCTGGCCGCCAGCGTGATCCCCGCCGAGGCCGCCACGATGCAGGCGATGGCCCCGCCCTGGACCGGGGTCAGCCGCTCGCCGAGCAGGGCGAGGGCGGCGACCGCCGCGACGGCCGGCTCCAGGCTCATCAGCACGCCGAAGGCCGGGCGGGGCAGGCGCGTGAGGGCGAACATCTCGAGCGAATAGGGCAGGGCACTCGACAGGACGGCGATGACGAGACCCGTCGCGAGCGTCGCCGGGGTGAACAGGTCGGTGCCGGCCTCCACCAGCCCCACCGGTGCGACGACGAGGGCGGCGACCAGCATGCCGAGCGACACCGCCCGGCCGCCGCCGGCCCGGCCGGCGCGCTGGCCGAACACGATGTAGCCCGCCCAGCACAGGCCCGCGCCCAGCGCCAGCGCCGCGCCCGTCGGATCGAGGCTGCTGGTCTCGCCCAGCGGCAGCAGCAGGCCGAGCCCGAGCACCGCGAGACCGATCCAGGCGAAGTCGCGCGCCCGGCGCGAACCCGCCAAGGCCACCGCCAGCGGACCGGTGAACTCGATGGCCACCGCGATGCCGAGCGGGATCGTGCGGAGCGAGAGATAGAACAGCAGGTTCATGAGCCCGAGCGCTGCGCCGTAGAGCGCGATGGCGCCGATCTCGCCCTGCTCAAGACTGCGTCGCCACGGCCGCCAGACCGCGAGCAGGATCAGCGCCGAGAAGCCGACGCGCAGGGCCGTGACGCCCGCTGCGCCGACGACCGGAAACAGCCCCTTGGCCAGAGCCGCACCGCTCTGGATCGATACCATCCCCGCCAGGAGGGCGAGGATCGGCAGAGCGATGTCGGGCGCGGTGTCGCGTCCGCGCACGGTCAGAGAATGAAGCGGCTCAGATCGGCGTTCGCGGCCAGATCCTCCACGCGGTCGCGCACGTAGGTGGCGTCGATCGGCACGGTCTCGCCGGAGCGGTCGGTGGCCGTGAACGAGATCTCGTCGATCACCCGCTCCAGCACCGTCTGCAGGCGGCGGGCGCCGATATTCTCCACCGAGCCGTTCACCTCGACCGCGACGCGGGCGAGCGCGTCGATGGCGTCCTCGGTGAAGGCGAGGGTGACGCCTTCCGTCTCCATCAGCGCTACCGTCTGCTTGATGAGGCTTGCTTCGGTACTGGTCAGGATCTGCTTGAAATCCTCGACGGTGAGCGGCTGCAACTCGACGCGGATCGGCAGGCGGCCCTGCAACTCGGGCAGCAGGTCGGACGGCTTCGAGACGTGGAAGGCGCCGGACGCGATGAACAGGATGTGGTCGGTCTTCACCGGCCCGTGCTTGGTCGCCACCGTGGTGCCCTCGATCAAGGGCAGCAGGTCGCGCTGCACGCCCTCGCGGGAGACGTCGGCGCCCGAGCGGCCCTCGCGGGCGCAGATCTTGTCGATCTCGTCGAGGAAGACGATGCCGTTGTCCTCGACCTCGCGGATCGCCTCGCGGGTCAGCGCGTCGTCGTCCACGAGCTTGTCGCTCTCCTCGGCGATCAGCGGCGCGTAGGCTTCCGACACCGTGATGCGGCGCGGCTTGCCGCGCTGGCCGCCGAGCGCCTTGCCGAGCATGTCGGAGAGGTTGATCGCCCCCATCGAGGCGCCGGGCATGCCGGGGATCTCGAACATCGGCATGCCCTGCGAGCCGGACGGGGCCAGCTCGATCTCGACCTCCTTGTCGTCGAGTTCGCTCGCCCGTAGCTTCTTGCGGAAGCTTTCGCGTGTCGCCTGGCTCGCGGTCGGCCCCACCAGCGCGTCGAGGATGCGGGATTCGGCGGCCGCTTCCGCCTTGGCCTTCACGGCCTTGCGCTTCTCCTCCCGCGTCAGGCCGATGCCGACCTCGACGAGGTCGCGAACGATCTGCTCGACGTCGCGGCCGACATAGCCCACCTCCGTGAACTTGGTGGCCTCGATCTTGAGGAAGGGCGCGCCCGCGAGCCGGGCGAGGCGTCGGGCGATCTCGGTCTTGCCGCAGCCCGTCGGGCCGATCATCAGGATGTTCTTGGGCGCCACCTCGTCCCGCAGCGGGCCTTTCAGTTGCTGGCGCCGCCAACGGTTGCGCAGGGCGATCGCGACTGCGCGCTTGGCGTCCTTCTGGCCGACGATGAAGCGGTCGAGCTCGGAGACGATCTCGCGGGGAGAGAAGGTGGTCATCGGGCTCCTGCGGCCATTTTGGGGACGTGTGGGGCGGCGCGTCGGGCGCGGGGCCTTCCTCACGGACGATCTAAGCGGGGTAGGACTGGCTTTCCAGGGAGCGCGGCCCTCAGGCCGAGTCGAGGGTTTCGATCACGAGGTTGCCGTTTGTGTAGACGCAGATCTCGGCGGCGATCTTCATCGACCGGCGCACGATCGCCTCGGCGTCGAGCTCGCCGTCCTCCAGCGCACGGGCGGCGGAGAGGGCGTAGTTGCCGCCCGACCCGATCGCCATCACACCGGTCTCGGGCTCCAGCACGTCGCCGGCGCCGGACAGCAACAGGCTGACCTCCTTGTCGGCGACCAGCATCATCGCCTCCAGCCGACGCAGATAGCGGTCGGTGCGCCAATCCTTGGTGAGTTCGACGCAGGCGCGGGTGAGCTGGCCGGGATACTGCTCCAGCTTGGCCTCCAGCCGCTCGAACAGGGTGAAGGCGTCGGCGGTGGCACCCGCGAAGCCGCCGATCACCGTGCCCTTGGCGAGCCGCCGGACCTTGCGGGCATTGCCCTTCACGATGGTCTGGCCGAGGCTGACCTGACCGTCGCCGCCGATCACCACCCGGCCGCCCTTGCGGACCATGAGGATCGTGGTGGCGTGCATTTGCGGCAGGCGATCGTCGGTCTGGGCCAAGGAAACGCTCCGGTTCGAGGGAAAAGAGTGCCTCACAAAACTCCCGATCGCTGGCCGTTCATTGTCTGGCGATGACGGCGCAGCGGGAGTTTCGTGAGAGACAGTCGGGCCGAGCCTCAGTTAGGCGCTCGAACGCCCGGCTCCAAGGTCGGCCCCGGTTGCGACGTGCTCCGCCGCGGCGCGAAAAAAAAGCTCCGCGCAAGCCACTATGCCTATTGGCTCGGACAAAGGGCCGCCGCGCGTCGGCACCCGTCCCCGCAGCGGTGTCCCCCGGAGTCTTCTCATGGGAATCCTCGTCGGCCTCGTCATCGCGATCGGCTGCATGCTCGGCGGCTTCGTCGCCATGGGCGGGCACCTGATCGTCATCTGGCAGCCCTGGGAGTTCGTCATCATCTTCGGCATGGCGGCGGGCACCTTCGTCATCGCCAACCCGATGAAGACGGTGGTCGATTCCGGCAAGGCGACGATGGAGGCCTTCACCAACAAGGGGCCCAAGCGCCAGGACTTCCTCTCGCTGCTGGGGCTCCTGCACGCCCTGATGCGCGACCTGAAGACGAAGCCGCGCAACGAGGTCGAGACGCATTTCGACGATCCGGCGAATTCCGAGATCTTCAAGAACTATCCGGAGGTGACCAAGGACCAGGATCTGGTGCTGTTCATCTGCGACTATTGCCGCCTGATCCTCATCGGCAACGCCCGCTCGCACGAGATCGAGGCGCTGATGGAGGAGGAGATCGGCACACACAAGAAGTACAAGCTCAAGCCCTATGCCGCGATCAACACCGTGGCGGAGGCGCTGCCGGCGCTCGGCATCGTCGCGGCGGTGCTCGGCATCGTGAAGGCGATGGGCGCGCTCGACCAGTCGCCGCAGATCCTCGGCGGCCTGATCGGCGCGGCGCTGGTCGGCACCTTCATCGGCGTCTTCGCGTCCTACGGGATGCTCGCCCCGCTCGCCGTGAAGATCAAGGGCGTGCGCGAGAAGCAGTGCAGCGTCTACACCATCGTGAAGCAGAGCCTGATCGCCTACATGAACGGTGCGCTGCCCCAGGTCGCGATCGAGCACGGCCGCAAGGGCATCGCCGGCGCCGACCGCCCGACCATCGACGAGGTCGAGAGCGCCACCGTGCCCGGCGCCCGCGCCGAACCAGCCGCGGCGTAAGGGGTCTTCGCAAATGGACGAGACCGAGACCCCCGAGGCGGCGCTCGACACGACGTCCGAGCCGGCCCCCGAGCGCCGGCCCGAATTGCCTCCCTTCGTCACGGCATCGCGGCCCGCGACCGACATCCGCGCCCGCATCCAGGAGGCCGGCGGCCTGTCGCTCGACCGGCTGCCGATGCTCAGCGTGGTGCTCGACCGCCTCGCCACCGCCTGCAGCGATGCGGCCAAGCACTTGGCCGCCTCCACGGCGTTCTACTCCCTGAGCGGCGTCGAGAGCGGGCGCTTCGGCGAATTCCTCGACGCCTACGACGCCAACGCGGTGGTCGGGATCTTCCAGGCGCCGGAATGGGACGGCCACGTCCTGGTCGGGCTCGACCGCGACTTCCTCTACACCATGGTCGAAGTGCTGTTCGGCTCCGACGGCGCCGAGCCGCCGGTGGAGGACGAGCGCACCTTCTCGGCAATCGAACTGCGCATCGCGCAGATGGTGTTCGAGCAGGTCGGCAAGGCGCTCGAATCCTCCTTCGGCCTCGTCTCGCAGACCGCCTTCCGCCTGGAGCGGATGGAGACCCGGATGGAGTTCGCGGTGATCGGCCGACGCTCCAACAAGGCGGTGCAGGCCAAGTTCCTGCTCCAGGCGCTCAACCGCGGCGGCGAGATGTTCCTCATCATCCCGCAGACGGTGCTGAACCCGCTACGCCCGGCGCTCGGCAAGGTGCTGACCGGCGAATCCGCCGCCCGCGACCCGCGCTGGGCCGAACAGATCGCGGCGGAAGTGCAGAAGACGACCGTGCGCCTGCGCGCCGTCCTCGAGGAGCGTCACCTGACGCTCGGCGAGATCGCCGGACTGAAAGTCGGGCAGGTGCTCACACTCGATGCGACGCCCGCGACGCGGATCAAGCTCGAGGGCAACGACCGGCCGCTCTTCTGGTGCCGGGCCGGCCAGTCGCAGGGCAGCTACGTTCTGCGGGTGGAGGAATCGATCAATCCGGAGAAGGAGGGCGGCCATGGGCTCCTTGGTTGACGGCGTGCTGCTCGTCGCGCTCGTGGCGACGAGCGCCTGCGTGTTGCCGATGTACCTGAAGCTGAAGCGCCTCGACCGGAACCAGGCCGAGTACGGCGCGGCGGTGGCCGCCTCCGGCGTGGCGCTGACGCAGGCCGGCGAGGCGGTGCGCTCCTTCAAGGAGGAGGGCCGCGAGGTTCTGGACGCCCTGAGCCTCAAGATCGAGGAGGCGCGGGCGACGCTCGACGCGCTGGAGGCGTCGCGCGCGGCCCTTGTCGCGGCCCGCTCGGAGAAGCCGTGAGGCGGCGCCCGCCTCAGTCGTCGCTCTGCTTCTTGGCTTTCTCGACGATCGCCCCGGTCTGCGGATCGAGCTGAACCTTGACGCTCCGGCCGTCCCGGACCGCCTTGGCCTTCCACACCCCGTCGTCGGCCTCGATGCTGCGAACCGGGCCGTAACCGGCTTCCGCCAGCTTGGTCAGCACTTGGTCGATCGGCATCCAATCCTTACCGGGCGTGTCGGCATGTGCCGATGCCGCGAGGAGGCCGGTGGCCAGCGTGGCGGCGACGAGGGTCTTGAGGGTGTTCATGGGGTTCGGCTCCTGTCGGGTGTCGTGATGCCTCCGTCTAACACCGGACGACCCCGCGAACCTGACGGAAGCCGTCAGCGAAATGTCAGCCGCGGCGGCCCGCGCGAAGCGGGAACCTGACGACCTGCGGCGACAGCCTCGCGTCAGCCAAGCCGGCTAGACCGTCCTCACGCACGAAGCGGACCCGAAGAGCCCGAGCGATGAGCAGCAGCCCCTTCCCCGATACCGATCTCGCCGGCACCGAGCCCCGCGTCGGCGATGGGCGCAACCTCGATTCGATCCTGCGCATCCCGGTGCTGATGCAGGTCGTGCTCGGTTCGGCGACCATGCCGGTGGCGGATCTGATGAAGCTCGGGCGCGGCGCCGTCGTCCCCCTCGACCACCGGGTCGGCGAGCCGGTGGACGTGATGGTCAACGGCCGGGTGATCGCGCGGGGCGAGATCGTGATCGTCGAGGAGGACAATTCCCGGTTCGGCGTGTCGCTGACCGAGGTGGTCGGACCCTCCGCCACCGACCAGAACACCTGAGCCCGGACGAGAACGGGCCGCCATGTCTTCGAGCCCTCTGGCATCGAGCCCCGTCCCATCGGACGCCGTCTCCGCGGGCGCCGTCGCCCCCCGTGCGGTGGCGACCCGGCGGCTCGAGCCCGTCGATCAGGTCGCGGCGCTGCTGCTCGCCATGGGCAAGCCCGCGGCCGGGCGGCTCATCAAGTATTTCGAGCCGGACGAACTCAAGCGCATCACCCGCTCGGCCTCGAATCTCGGCGCGGTCAGCCCCGAGCAGCTCGACACGGTGGTGGAGCATTTCTCCGCCGAATTCTCCGCCGGCAACAGCCTGATCGGCACGGCCAGCGAAGTCGAGAAGCTGCTCACCGGCCTGCTGCCGGCCGACCAGATCGCCGATATCCTCGCCGACGTGCGCGGCGGGGCCACCCGCTCGGTGTGGGAACGGCTCGGCACCGTGCAGGAGAGCGTGCTGGCGAGCTACCTCGTCAAGGAGCACCCGCAAACTGCCGCGCTGATCCTGTCGAAGGTGAAGCCGGCCACCGCCGCCAAGGTGATGGGCCATCTGCCCGCGCCGGTGCGCAACACGGTGATGCGGCGGATGCTGAGCTTCAAGCCGATTGTCGATGACGTGCTGCACGCGATCGAGAAGACGCTGCACGAGGACTTCATGATCAACGGCGCGCGCAATTCCGGTGCCGACACGCATGCCAAGATGGCCGACATCATCAACAAGATGGAGCGCCAGCAGATGGACGACGTGCTCTCCAGCCTCGGCGAGTCGCGTCCGAAATCGGTCGAGATCCTCAAGGGTCTGCTCTTCACCTTCGACGACATCGTCAAGCTGGCGCCGCGCGCCCGCACCACCCTGTTCGACGCCGTGCCCAACGACCGGCTGGTGCTGGCGCTGAAGGGGACGGAGGTCGAGTTCCGCACCACGGTGCTCAGCGCCCTCTCGGCGCGGGTGCGCCGCATGGTCGAGCACGAGTTGAACGGCGGCGAGCCGGCGGCGCAGCGCGACGTGCTGGAGGCGCGCCGCACCATCACCGATCTGGCGATGGAGATGGCCGGGCGCGGCGAGATCGAGATCAATCCGGGAGGCGAGGATGAAGCGCTCATCCGCTGATCCGCGCCCCCGGCGTCACCTTCGGCGGGGCTGATGCGTGGCGGACGACGACAAGGAGAGCAAGACCGAAGCCGCCACCGAGCGGCGGGTGCGCGACGCGATCGAGAAGGGCGACATCCCGTTCTCGCGCGAGGCGCCGGTCTTCGCCTCGACGCTCGGCCTGCTCATCGCGCTGGCCCTGTTCGCGCGGGGACAGGCGGCGCAGCTCGCGGGCGATTTCAAGCCGCTCTTCGACGATCCGCGCGGCTTCTCCCTGGAGACCGGCGGCGACGCGATGCTGCTCCTCAGCCGCGTGGCGCTGGCGGCGGGCCGCTTCCTGCTGCCGATCCTGCTGATCCTGGCGGTCTGCAGTCTCACCGCCTCGCTTCTGCAGAACCTGCCGCGCTTCGTTCTCGACCGGATCACGCCGAAATGGTCACGGGTGTCGCCGATGGCGGGTTTCGCGCGGATCTTCGGAACTTCGGGTCAAGTCGAGTTCCTGAAATCCGTCGTTAAATTCCTGTCGGTCAGTGTCGTCGCCCTTCTGCTCCTCCGCTCGGAGCGGACAAGAGCCGTGAACGCCATGTTCGTCGATCCGAGCCAACTGCCCGAACTGATCCTGACGGTCTCGATCCGCCTCGTCTCGGCGGTGGCCATCGCCACCATCGTGATCGTCGCGGGCGATCTCGTCTGGGCGCGGCTGCGCTGGCAGCGCTCGCTCCGGATGTCGCGCCAGGACATCAAGGACGAGCACAAGCAGACCGAGGGCGATCCCTCGGTCAAAGCGCGGCTGCGCTCGCTCGCCCAGGACCGCGCCCGCAACCGGATGCTCGCCAATGTCGACCGGGCGACCGTGGTGATCGCCAACCCGACGCATTTCGCGGTAGCGCTCCGCTACGAGCCCTCCGAGAACCCGGCGCCGATGGTGCTCGCCAAGGGGCAGGATCTCATCGCCCTGCGCATCCGGGCGATCGCCGAGGAAAAAGGCATCGCCGTGATCGAGGACAAGCCTCTCGCAAGGTCGCTGTACGATGCTGTGCAGGTCGATCAGACGATTCCGGCCGAATTTTACCGCGCTGTGGCGCAGATCCTTTTCTTCCTTTTCGCGAGAGCCCGATGACCCCTCAGGTCCAACGTTTCGCGCCAGGACCGTCGGCCGTCCCGCATAGCCATGCGGCGGCCGAACAGATCTTCGCCGAAGCGCTGCGCGACTTCATCGCCGAGCTGTGCCTGCTCGATGGCGGCGTGCTCATCGGCTGGATCCGCGGCGAGCGGCACGGCAACATCGCCGACATCGTCTCCTCCTCGGCCGAATTGTTTTTCAAGGAATCGGTGCTGACCTACGCCGACGCGGCCGATGTGTGCCTCGATTGGGGCCGCTCCATGCAGGTGGTCCTCGATCTCGAATTCGCCGCCGAGCCGGTGACGGTGTTCTTCAAGCTCGTGCTCGATGAGGTGTTCGCGGGCGTCGCGATCCAGCGCATCGTCGCGGAGGAGACGGCGGCGCTCTCCCTCGAAGGCTTCGCACACGCCCTCCGTCAGGCCCGGGTCGGGCACGCCTGAAGCGGCGCGAATGCCACGCGCCCTCGACGAACATCGTCACCGTCTGAAAATATACATTGCAGCAGATTGACCCCCTCGCAGCTGCGCTCCATGACTTGGCTGCGGCAGCGTCTCGAAGCGTTGCGGAGGGCGGCGGAGAGGGTCTTCCGGGGACGCCCAGAACCTGCCCAGATCGCGGCGCAGTGGCAGGCCGATACGGCGGGATCAAGGGGATGGTCGTCGATGTATTTCCTGGTCGATCCGCGCGATACCGTGAACGCGGGTTACAAGGCCAGCTTCGAGCGTGAGGGCATCTCCTCGTTCGCGCTCATCCCCGAAGAGTTCCTGAGTTGGCTCCGCGCGGCCTCTCCCGCCGATCTCGAAGCGATCCAGGGCTTCCTCCTGGGCGATTTCGCGGAGCGGGCGAAATGCGCCGGCGTCATCCGCAAGCAGTCCCGCGCACCGATCATCGCCCTGGCCGATCTGCGCTCGCTCGAACAGACCGTCGAACTGCTGGAAGCCGGCATCGACGACGTGCTGCCCAAGCCCGTCCATGTCCGCGAGATTTTGGCCCGCTCCGAAGCGATCTGGCGCCGGGTCAACGGAGCCGTTCAACGGAGCGAGGCGGAGGGCGAGACCGAGGGCGAGGCGCGGGGGCCGGACCGGCTCAAGGTCTTCCACGATGGGCGCGACCCCGAGATCGACGGCGTGCCGCTGTCCCTGCCGCGGCGCGAGCGGCACATTCTCGAATATCTCGTACGCAACCGCGGGCGCCGGCTCACCAAGACCCAGGTCTTCAACGTGGTCTACGGCGTCTACAGCAACGGCGTCGAGGAGAGCGTGATCGAGGGCCACGTGAGCAAGCTGCGCAAGAAGCTCGCCGAGCGGCTCGGCTACGATCCGATCGAGGCCAAGCGCTATATGGGCTACACCTACGTCGGGTAAGAGTGCCTCACAAAACTCTCGATCTCTGACCGTTCTCCCGTTGGCGAGGACGGCGCAGCGGGGGTGTTGTGAGAGACACCAGAGCCGTATCCGACCTGATTGCATCAGGCCGGCGTCGCTATCCTCTCGTTTCGACGCGCTTTCTTTCGCCGAACCGGCGTCCACTTGGTCGGAAAGCGCTCTAAGCCAGATCTACTGGCAGAACGTCTTCGCACCCGGCGTCCAGTTGCCGAAGCCGGTCGCGACCATGTTGGTGATGACCCGGCAGACATAGACCTTCTGCGCAGGGTTGTTGTTCGGCCCGGCATGGTAGCGCGCCACGGCGAGCGTCCAGCTTCCCTCGCGCTCCTTCAGCTCCTTCAGGAAGCGCGTCGCGTATTCGACGTTCTGGGCCGGGTCGATCATCGCCTCCAGCGAGGCGAATTTCGCCCGGTGATAGTGATGGTTGATCTGCATGCAGCCGAGATCGACCAGGCGCACGCCCTCCTGCTGCGCCTGGGCGAGGCGCTGCATCACGTCGGCGGCGCCGCTGCCGAAATAGGCCTTGCCCCCGATGTTCATGGCGTAGGGCTGGAGCGAGCCGCGGTTGCCGCTCTCCGTCAGTCCGACCGCGTAGAGCATGCCGAGCGGCACGCCGTGCTTGGCCGCTGCCTGCGCCATCTGGCGCTCGCAGATACGCGAGGCGCCGGCCATCGAGGGACGTTTGGAGCCGCCTCGCGCGTCGCCGCCCCGTGTGCCCGTCGGCGCGGAGGCGGCCTCCGCGGCGCCCTCGGCAGCGGTGGAATGCGCGGCCGCCGCAATCGGGGCGACGGCGCTAGAGATACAGGCTGCCGCGATCGCGCCCGCGAGAATCCGTCTCATGGTCCTGTTCCTCCGTGGGCGTGGCGGTCGCGTCCGCGCGCGGGGACGGGCGCCGGCCCGATTGGTCGGGCGTCGCTGCGCCCGGCTGTCTGTCGTGCTGCCCGCCCTGCGATCCGCCGAAGGACGCCAAACCCTGACCGCGCGGCCCGGATTCGCCCGCGCCGGGGCCGCCCGATTGAATCGTCACGGCCTCGGGCTCGTAGCCGGCCTCGCGCAGCAGGCCGGAGAGCAGGTCGCCCTCCTTGCGCAGGCGCTCGGCGGTCTCCTCGCGGCTGGTGCGCAGGCTCATTTCCAGCCGCCCGTCCTGCAGGCGCATCCGCACCAGCACCGAGCCGAGGTCGGCCGGATGGAGCTGGAGCGTGAGGATCTTCAGCGGCCCGGCCTCGGTCGAAGCCGGAACGGGACGGGCCGATTGGGTCGCCATCGCCGCGGGTGCCGCCGGCAACTGGGCGGCGACCGCATCGACGATCTGGCGCAGCGGCGAGGCCGGCGCGGGCGTCGGCAGGGCGGCGGTCTCCTGCGGAACGGATGGCGCCAGCGGCATGTCCGGGCGCGGCGCTTCGATCGTCACCGCGTCGATTCCGGCGCTCTCGGTGCGCGCGCCACCTTCGGCCTGCGGCCGCGGCACCGCCACGGCTTCATGCTCCGGTGTCGCATCGGGGCGTGCGATGGCGGCCGGGCGATCCTGCCTCGACTCCGAGTCACGTCGGGTCTGCCCCGGCGTGCCGGGTTGGGCGATGGCAGTCGGCTCGGGGAGACTTGTGCCCTCCGCTTGGTCGAGGAGCGCAGCGTTGTCCGCCGTGCCGGCCGGCTCGGCGCGATCGCTCCGGGGCGCCACGCGTCCACGGGCCGAGAGGCTTCGCGCAGCTTCGGCGCTCGCGGCTTGCGTCGGGGGAGCACCTGCGGCTCGCCGAACGGGCTCGTCCGGTGCCGGCGCAGCGCTCGCCGGGGTCGATTCGGCGGGGCGGTCGGGGCCTGGAACCGGCGAGTCCGGTCGCGCGGGTGTCGTGGCGGCCGGTGCCGTCAGCTCGTTCGCAGGCCCGTTCGGTGCCGGCCGATCGGACGGAACGGCCGGCTCGCGAGCGTCATTGCGGGATGGCGGGGACTGCGTCGCGACCGATTCCGGCGCGCACTGTCCGTCCGGTCCGCCGGCCGGCAATGCCGACGGCACGGTCGCATCGGACGCCGTCGCGGTTCGCGGGGCACCGGGAAGGGGGGCCCTTCCCGGGGGCAGCGGAGCGACCGGTGCGGCGCCGATGCTGGCGGATGTCGGGACGGTCGGCGGAGCGGATGGCTCGTTCAGGCCCCGCTCGATCGCGGCTTCCGTCGAGGCGGCGGCGGCGGCGTGCGGCCGGACCGGCGCAAAATGCGTTTCCAGGCCGACCATCGAGATCTGCAAGGCCGGCTCCGCCGGGGCCGGGCCGGGCCCTGATCCGGCGCGTGCGGCGGCTCGCTGCACCATGGCCTCCAGGCTAGAATTCGGAGGAGCCGCGATAGCCGGCGCAGCGGGACCGGTGAGCGCCATCAGCGCCTGCAAGGCCGAGCCGCCGATGGTCGTTGCCGGCAATGCCTCGGCGGGGAGGGTGGGCGGCATGTCCGTCCCGGCCTCCAGCTGTTCCACCGCGGCCTCTCCGGTCCGTGCCGTTCCGATGTCCGCCGTTCCGCTCTCCGCCGCCCCGTTCTCGAAGGCGCCGAGCATCGCCTCGAAGCCGGGGGGCACGCCCGCGCGCGAGTCCTCGCCCGAAGGGGCGCGACCGGTCTCGGACTTCGGCCGCAGAAGGGGGAGGGTGTCGAGGGACCGCATCACGGGTCGATCGTCCGATGGTTGGAGCGCGGGGGGATTTCAGGGGGTGCGGGTGGCGGCATCCATGGCGCGCCCGGCGCGGGCCAAGGCCTCCTGCGCCCGCAGGAGCGAACCGGATTCCGGAATCGGCCGGCTCGCCGAGGGCGGCGGGGCCGGGGCGGCCTCGGCGACGGGGGAGGGCGTGCGGATCTGCCGGGCGGTTGAGAGCGCGGCGTCGAGCAGTTCGGCGTCGGTCGGCACGAAATCGGCGCGGTCGAGGCCGCGCAGCGCCTCGTAGCCCTCTTCGAAACGCCCCTCGGCCACGATCAGCGCCGCGCCGCGGTAGAGCCGCGCCTGCGCGGCCGGCTGCGAATCCGGCGCGGCGAGCCCCATGGCCCGCTCGGCGGAGAACAGGGCGGTCTCGCGGCGGCCCTGTTCCAGCCCGGCGCGCGCCACCAGCAGGTAGAGGTCGCGCCGGCTCTGCGGCTCGATCTCGTCGAGCATCCGCTCCAGGCTGGCGATGCGGGTGCGGTCGCTGTCGAAATCGAGGCGGGTGAGCGCTCCGGCGAAGCGCTGGCGGAAGTTGCCGGCATAGACCGAGCGGCGGAACCGGCGCAGATACTGGATCGCCAGCGCCTCGAAGCGGCGCGCATCGCCGCCCTGCGCCACGACGAAGATCTGGCGGCGCAGCGCCCCTTCCTCGACCAGCGTGCCGGGCGCCAGAAGCCGGGCGAGGTCGAGGAGTTCGAGCGACTTGACCGGCGCATCGCGCACCATCAGCGCCGATTGCGTCAGCGCGAGCTGCCCGGCGAGGCCCGCGGGCATCGTACGCGGGTCGATGCCGGCGAGCTTGGCCCGCGCCTCGCGTTCGCGCCCTTCCAGATAGGCCAGCGCCCCGAGCGCCAGGGGCTGCTCCGCCTCCGGCGCCTTGCCGGATCGGAGGATTGCCCGCAGGGCCCCCGGCCCGCCGCCTGCCAGCGCGAAGGTGACGGCGGCGCGCACGTTCTCCGCTTCGGTCCAGGCCTCGGGATCGAGGGCGATCAGCCGCTGCTCGATATGGCCGAGGAGCTGACGCTGCGCGACATGCGCCTGGGTCGAGCCGCGGGCGATGCGGTCCTGAAGGAGCTGGAGCGTGCGCGTCAGTTCGACCGGCAGGCCGTGCGCCTTCACCGGCAGCGGTTCGATCGGCTTGGCCGGGGCGCCATGGCCGCCATGATCGTCGGCGGCGTGGGCTTCCGCGGGGGGCGCGTGGGTGTCGCCGTGCTCGGCGGCCTTCGCCGGAGCGATGACGAGGCAGAGGGCGAGCGCGGCGGCCGTGAGGGCAGGCCGGGATGCCCCTCCCATGCCCGTCACGGTGCGGGATGGCTTCGCCGGACGCCTCGCGATGACGGCGGTGCGGCCGAACCGGGCGAGAGGGCGCCTCGGAAGCATCCGGAGCGTCATTCCGGCAGCCCCCGCAGCAGGATTTCGATGCGGCGGTTCTCGGCGGCTTTGGGATTGCCGGCGATGCGGGGCTGGCGGTCGGCATAGCCCTCGATGCGGTCGATGCGGGCCTCGTCGAGGCCGCCGCGCACGAGCATGTAGGAGGCCATCTGTGCTCGCGCCGACGACAGACGCCAGTTGTCGTAGGTTTCCGAGCGGAACGGGCGACCGTCGGTATGGCCGCGCACGACGACGCGGCCAGGCCGGCTGTTGAGGATCTTGGCGATGCGCTCCAGCGCCTTGACCACTTTCGGCGTCGGCTCGGCCGATCCGAGCCCGAACATGCTGTAATTGATCTCGTCGGTGATGCTGATGAGCACGCCCTCGCCGGTCCGGCGTACCTCGACCTGCGGGGCGGGCGCGCCGTTGGGCAGCGACGGCACGGCCCGCGCGATCTCGGCCTTCAGCGCCGAGAGCGCCGCGGTCTCGGCCGCCTTCGCGGCTTGATCGGCAGGCGTCGCCGATTCCTTCGCAGGAGGTGCTTCGGCTTTCGCCAGAAGCGTCGGTTCGGGCGGGGCCGGCTTGGCTTCGGCCGGGGACGGGTGCGGTGCGGTCTCTGCCGAGGGCTTGGGGGGCTCGGTGCTCGGAACCACCAGCGCCATCGGCTCGGCCGAGGCAAGCTTGACGCCGGCCTGACGCATGGCATCGCTCAGGCTCTGGCGGGCGATGTCCTTGGCCGTCTCCTTCTGCGGTTCCTTCTGCGGTTCCTTGGGCTTGGAACCGGCGGTCTGGGCACGCGCGTCGAGGCGGGCCTCGGCCGGTGCGGCGGCGGCGGTGTCGAGGGCGCCGGGATTGTCGGTGCGGCGACGCGGCAGGGCGGCGACCTGCCAGTAGAGCGGGTCGAACGGGTCGCGTCCGGTCTCGCCGCCGGCCACGCCCGGCTGTCCGGCTTCGAGGGCGGAGGCATCCGCACTCGCGGCTTCCGGCCCGGCGGCCTCGGCCTCCGCGGCGAGTTTGGCGAGCACCGCGTAGGGGTCCTGGAACAGGGCGGATTCGCGGGCGCGGCTGCCCGGTGCGCCGGCGGCGTCGCCCTTGCCCTCGGCGTTGCCGCCGTCGCCTTTGCCCTTGCCGGACGGGGCGGGGTCGTTGGGCGTGTCCTGCGGGTCGTTCACGCCCTTGCGGTCGTGGGTGACCTCGGCGAGCTTCACCGGGTTGAAGTATTCGGCGATGGTCTGCTTCTGCTCCTTGCTGGTGGAGTTGATCAGCCACATCACCAGGAACAGCGCCATCATCGCCGTCATGAAGTCGGCGAGCGCGATCTTCCAGGCGCCGCCGTGATGGCCATCCTCGTGGTCGCCGTGGCGCTTGATGATGATGATTTCGTGGGGGCGGTCCGACATCTTACGCCTCCGCGATCGCGGCGGTGATCAGGCGGCTCCAGGCCGCGAGTTCGGTCTCGATCACGGTCTCGCCGGCGCGCACCGTCACCTCCGGCCCCTCGGCCGCCTCAAAAGCGATCCCGGTCGAGCCGCCGAACCGTGCGGCGAGCGCCGCGATCAGATCGTCCGGCCCGCGCACCTGCACCGCGGCCTGCTGCGGCTCGGCCAGGATGCGCTTGAGGGCGGCGCCGAGTTCATCCAGCGCCTGCCGCTGCAGCGCCTGGCCCAGGACCGGCGCGATCAGCCGCGCGACCCGGTCCGAGAGCGTGGCGTCGAGCGCCTGCATGGCCGCGACGAAGCCTTGCGCCAGGATCTCGCCCTGCGCCTCGGTCCAGTCGCGGCGGGCTTGCGCCAATCCCTCCTCGAAGAGGGCCTGCTGCGCCGCGCGCTCGAGCGCAGCTTGCGCCGACCACTCTTCCAGCGCCTCGGCCCGGCCCTGTTCGCGCCCGCGTACCTCGGCGGCGGCGATCAGCGCCTCGCGATCCTCTGCCGGCCGCAGGGTGGCCGCGGCGGTGCGGGGCAGGAAGGGTTCGAGCGCGGCCTGGATTTCGGCCGGAGCCGGTGCGATGGGCTCCGCGGCGGCGGGCGCGCGGAACCACGCCCCCGAAAAATCCGGCTCGCCCGAGAGCGCCGAGAGCGCCGCGGGCGGCGGGGGAGGGGCGGAGAAGTCCGGCAGGTAGCGGGCGAGCACCGCGTCCATCACGCCGCCTCCTCACGCATGAGCCAGCGCTTGAGCACGGCTGCGACCTGCTCCTCGTCGATGTCGATGAGCTGCTCCAGCCGCTTCTGCGGCGAGCGGGCCATCTTGTCCTCCAGTTCCTCCAGCAGGCCGGCGACGCCCGGCGCGGGGAGCTTGGCCGCCTCGCCGGAGCCGGGAAGCGCTGCACCCGGTGCGGCCAGGGCCATCGTGCCGTCGGCCGCCATGCCGGCCGCGAGCGCGGGCACGCCCTCGGGACCGGCGAGCGCCGCGACTTCGCTCTGAGCGGTCTCGGGCGTCGCCAGGATCGCGCGCAGGGCCGGACGCAGGCCGAACCAGATCAGCAGGCCCGCCACGACGAGGATCGTCGCCGCGTTGATGAGCGTGCCCGACTGCTTCATCATCACGTCGCTGAGCGAGAGCGGCGGCACCGGCTCCATCGCCTGACCGTCGTTGACGAAGCCGACCGCCGCGACCTTGATCGTGTCGCCGCGCTCCTTGCTGAAGCCCGCGGCCGAGCCCACCAGTTCCTCGATCTCGGCGATCTGCTTGTCGAGGCTGGCCTTGTCGTCGGGCCCGGCAAGCGCGGTCAGCCGCGAGCGGTTGACCAGTACCGCGACCGAGAGGCGGCGGATGGCGTAGCCGTCGCTCACCGTCTGGACCGTCTTCTGGGAGATCTCGTAATTGGTGAGATCCTCCTTCTTCGAGGTTTCGTTGCTCGACTGGTCGTTGCCGTCCGAGCGGGTGCGCTGGTCGGGCAGGTTCTCCTGCGCGCTGGTCGGGCGCTGGCTGTTGCGGTTCTGCGCGTTTTCGCTCTCGCGCACCGAGCGCACCGAGCGCTCCACCCGCTGGTCGGGGTTGAAGATCGTCTCGTTGGTGCTCGTCTTGTCGGTGTTGAGCTGGGTCGCGACGCTGATCTCGAAATTGCCGACGCCGAGATAGGGCGCGAGCGTGCGGCGGATGTTGTCCTGCATCTCGCGGCTCACCGACTTCTCCAGCGTCGCCATCTTGCCGGTGGGCGCCGTGCCGGCGTCGTCGCCCGCGAGCAGCACCGTGCCCTCCGAGCCGATCACGGTGACGCGGTCGGGCTTCATGCCGGGGATCGCCGAGGCGACGAGCTGGCGGATCGCCTGCGCGCCGGAGACGTCGTCGGCGGGCTCGGTGCGCACCACCACGGAGGCGGAGGCCGGCTGCTGATCGCGGCGGAACGAGCCGCGGTCGGGAAGCACCAAGTGGACGCGGGCGGCGCGCACGCCCTTCATGCCCTGGATGGTGCGAGCGATCTCGCCTTCGAGCGCCCGCACGCGGGTCACCTCCTGCATGAAGGAGGTCATGCCGAGCGAGCCGAGATCGTTGAACAGCTCGTAGCCGGACTTGGAGCTCTGCGGCAGGCCCTTCTCGGCGAGCAGCATCCGCGCCTGCGCGGTGTGACCGAAGGAGACCAGCACCGCCGTGCCGTCGGAGGACACGTCGAAGGGGATGCCGTTGTCCTTGAGCACGCCGCCGATGCGCCCGACGTCCTCGCGCGACAGCCCCGTATAGAGCGTCTCCTGCGCCGGACGGCTGAGATAGTAGGCGCCGACACCGACGCCGAGAAACACCAGAAGGCCGACCAGCCCGAGGGCGATCAGCCGCCTCGCGCCGAGATCGACGATGTTGTTCCACAATCTTTCGGCTTGCTCGCGACCGAACATCCCTGGACCAATCCCGCCCGCGACCTGACACGCGTCGCCAGCCTGAATGAGGGCTCAGCCTTGCGCGGGGATTGCGACGCGACACGTCCGCGTGCGGTGCCGGGATCCCGTGAGGTGGACGTGCTCGATGCGAGGGCACACCTCGCCGACGCCATCGCTGCGATGGAGGCCGGGCGGCATCAGGCCTATCCGGTGCTCGACGCCGCGCGCCGCCCCGTCGGCCTCGCCACGCGCGGGCAGGGCCCGCACTTGGCTCTGGACGGGGGCCGCGGCGAGGAAAGGCTCGGGCGTCGGGAGGGCGCGCCGCTCGCGGCCGTCCATCCCGGCGACGTGGTGGCCCACGCCCTCGACGTCATGACCGAGAAGGGCCAGGGCCGTCTCGTCGTCACCGATCCGGAGAGCGGCGCCCTGGTCGGGCTGCTGACGCGCCGCGACCTGCTGCAGATGCACGCCACGACGGTCCGGGCCGAGACCGAACGGCGGGCCTACCGCGCCTTGCTCCGCTTCAGAAGAACGATCGGACCAGCCCACTCACCAAAAGGTTCCAGCCGTCGATCAGGATGAAGAACAGCACCTTGAACGGCAGCGAGATCACCGTCGGCGGCAGCATCATCATGCCCATCGACATCACGATGGTGGAGACGATGATGTCGATGACGAGGAAGGGCAGCACGATCAGGAAGCCGATCTCGAAGCCCCGGCGCAGCTCGGAGATCATGAAGGCGGGGATCAGGATGCGCAGGTCGATCTTCTCGCCGGCCTCGGCCTTGGGGAAATTGCGGCTCGCCAGATCCGTGAAGGTCTGAAGGTCCTTCGGGCGCACGTGCTGGGTCATGAACTCGCGGAACGGCTCGACGATCTTGCCGAACGCCTCCTCCTCGCCGATGCGGTTCTCCTGGAGCGGCTTCACGCCCTCGTTCCAGGCGCGGTCGAAGGTCGGCGCCATGACGTAGAAGGTCATGAACAGGGCGAGCGAGACGAGGAACAGGTTGGCCGGCGTGCTCTGCAGGCCCAGCCCCGAGCGCAGGAACGAGAACGCGACGGCGAAACGCGTGAAGCTCGTCACCATCACGAGCAGGCCCGGCGCCAGCGACAGGACGGTGAGCAGCGCGACGAGCTGGATGATGCGCCCGGATGCCGCCCCGTTGCCGGGCGGCAGCAGCGCGTCGAGGCCGGGCACGCCGGTGACGCCGCCGGGCGAGGCACCCTGCGCCAGGGCCGCGGTGGCGGTGAGAGCCAGGACGACCCCGGTCAGCGCGAGGCGCCGAACCATCCGACCGCTCATTGCACCACCAGCGATTCGACGATGAACTCGCGCACCGCCCCCTTGGTGCGGATCGCAACGCGCTCGTTCAGATCCTCGCGCAGGTGCTGGAGGCCGCTCGCGCCCTCGATCTGCGCCATCGACAGGGTGCGCAGATAGGCCAGCGCGTCGGCGCGGATCTCGGCGAGCGACACATCCGGGTTCGGCAGCGCCCCGGCCTGAAACACGACCGAGGATTCGATGCGCACCCAGGAATCGGCCGGCTCGGCGAGGTTGGCCACCACCGAGCCGACGCTGCGCAAGGACAGGTCGCCGGTGTAGTTGAGCACCTTCACCGCCTTGCCGGCCTCCTCGCGTTGCTTGAGGTCGACCGACTTCTCGACGCTGCCGAGCAGGTAGACGCCGAGCCCGCCCCCGGTGCCGACGGCGACCAGCGTGACGAGGGCGAGCGCCCCGATCCAGCCCTTGCCGCCCTTCTTGGAGTCCTTGGCGTCTGCCATCTCGATTCTCCTGGGTTCGCTCTCATCGCTTCGCGGTGAGAGCGGTTCGCCGCATCGGCGGCGGCGCGCGGTCGCGCTCGTGGCGAACGGGGGCGTTCGCGCAGGCGCGCTCGGGGCGTGCCGTCAGAACGGCGCGACGGTCTCGAAGACCCGCTGGCCCAGGCTCGGGCCCTGCACGTCGGTGATGCGCCCGCGCCCGCCGTAGGAGATGCGCGCCTCGGCGATCTTGTCGTAATCGATGGTGTTCTTGCGCGAGATGTCCCGCGGGCGGACGATGCCGGCGACTTCGAGCACACGGACCTCGTTGTTGACCCGCACTTCCTGCGAGCCCGAGATCAACACGTTGCCGTTGGGCAGCACCTCGGTGACCACCGCCGCAACCGAGAGGCTGAGCGATTCCTTGCGGTCGATCGAGCCCTGGCCCTTGGTCTCGGTGCCGGAGCGGATGCCGGTATCGGCGGTCGCCGTGTCCTTGAGGCCCGAGATGCCGTAGCCGAAATCGAAGCCGAGGCTGCTCTTCTGGCTGCGACCGCGTTCGCTCGCGTTGTCGAACTGCGCCTTGTCGTTGATGGCGATGCTGACCGTGATGACGTCGCCGACGTCGCGGGCGCGCGGATCCTGGTAGAGCGCGGCGCTCGCCGGGCTCCAGGTCGAGTGGTAGCTGTGGCGCGGGCCGAGCGCGCCGAAGGAGGTCGGCAGCGGCTCGCGCGGCGCGTTCAGCCCGGTGCCGATCGGCGTCAGCAGCGGCGGGCGGCCGAGCCGGTCGAGATCGCTCTGGCAGGCGCCGAGCGAGAGGGCCAGCACGGCCACGGCGGCGGAGGAGGGGCGCATCACGACCTCTGGTTCTTCTTGACGGCCGGAGCGGTCGCGTCCTTGCGGCCCGATTCCGACATCGCACGGGCGAGACCGGCGGCACGGGCCGCCTCCATCTCGGAGAGGATGGCGCTCGCGGTGCGGGCGTTGAGCTTGGTCAGCAGGGCGGCAGCCGCCTCGTCGGGCATGTTGGCGAGCTGGAGCGCCGCCGCGTCGGGCCGCATCTTGGCGTAGACCGCGACCACGCTCTCGTCGGCCTTGGCCAGGAACTCGTTGCGGCGCTTGAGCCACGCCTCGTACTCGGCCCGCTTCTCTTCGAGGAGCTTGATGCGCTCCTCGACCTGCCGCTCCATGGTCGCGAGCTGTTCCTTCTGCCACGCGAAGCGGGCATCGGCGGCAGCGTCCGCGATGTTGGCGCAGTAGCCGGACTTGGCCGGCTCCTTGGCGACGAAGTCCTGGGCCGTGACCTCCCTCGGTGCGTCGCGGGTGGCGAGCGCCCGCATCGCGGCGTCCTTGGCCGGGTCGGCATGCTCGCCGCCGGCCGCGAGTGCGGTTCCACCGAGCGCGAGCCAGCACAGGGCGATGCGCAGCGTCCCGTTCATCACTGCACCACAAGCTCCGCCTGGAGGGCGCCGGCGGTCTTCACCGCCTGCAGGATCGCGATGATGTCGGTCGGCTTCAGCCCGACCTGATTGAGCCCGCGCACCAGCGTCTGGAGATCGGAGCCGCCGAGGATGGCGAGCTTGCCGCGCTCCTCGCGCGCCGAGACCTCCGTGCGCGGCACCACCGTGGTCTGGCCGTTGGAGAAGGGCTCGGGCTGCGACACCTCCGGCGCCTCGGTGACCCGCACCGTGAGGTTGCCGTGGGTGACCGCGACCGTGGAGATCGTCACGTTGCGCCCGATCACGACGGTGCCGGTGCGCTGGTCCACGACGACGCGGGCCGGCGTGTCGGGCTGGATCGTCAGATCGCCGATCTGCGCCACGAGCCGGGTCTGGGCCATCTGGCGCCCGCGCATCACCACCACGGCGCGCTGGTCCCGCGCGCTGGCGATGCGACGGCCGAAGGCGCCGAGCGACCAGGTGTTGATCGCGTCGGAGATCTGTGTCGCGGTCTTGAAGTCGGGGTTCTTCAGCTCGAACACGAGTTCGGGCAGATCGCGGAAGGTGCCGGGCACCTCGCGCTCGATCATCGCGCCGTTCGGGATGCGGCCCGCGGTCGGCACGCCTTGCGTCAGCTGCTCGGCCTGGCCCTGCACCGAGAAGCCGGAGACCGCGAGCGGCCCCTGCGCCGCCGCGTAGACGAGGCCGTCGCCGCCGGTGAGCGAGGTCATCAGCAGGGTGCCGCCGCGCAGCGAGGTGGCGTCGCCCATGGAGGTGACGGTCACGTCGATGCGCGAGCCGGTGCCGGTATAGGGCGGCAGGTCGGCGGTGACCATCACGGCCGCGATGTTGCGGGTGCGCAGGCGGGCGTCGCGCACGTTGATGCCGAGCCGGTCGAGCAGCGATTGCAGCGATTGCTCGGTGAACTGCGCGTTGCGCAGGGTGTCGCCGGTGCCCTGGAGGCCGGTGACGAGGCCGTAGCCGAAGAGCTGGTTGTCGCGCACGCCCTTGAGCGTCGCGATGTCCTTGATGCGGGTGCCGGCGGCGAAAACCGGGCCGGTCATGACGGCAAAGCCAAGGCCGGTGAGCAGTCCGAGCAGCACAGCGAGGAGCAGGCGGCGGGTCATTGCGCGCCGATCCGGATGCGGCCGTCGGCCATCACCGTGCCGAGGATGATGCGGTTGGTGTCGGTGTTGCGCACGCGGATCGTCTCGCCGAGGCCGCCGTTCTGAAGCGGCGCTCCGACCGCGGTGATGACGAGGCCGTTCTCCTCGAAGATCATCTGCGTCGGCGCGCCCCGGCTCACGAGGCGGGGATCGTCCACGGCGTTGACCGGCACCGGCTCACCCGGCAGCAGCATCCGCCGGGCGACCCGGCCGGCGATCGCGGCGGAGGCATCGATGACCGCCGTGCGCGCCCGGTAGGTCGCGGGATAAGCCTGCATCCGCAGCATCGAGTCCTTGATCGTGTCGCCGGGATAGATCGTGACGGTCGGCACCGGCAGCATGAGTTCGGCATTCGCCATGCCCTCGACCGCCATGCCCTCGACGGCCTGTGCCGGAGCGATGGGTTGCGCCGAGCCGGCCGCGAGGGCGACGAGCACGAGGCCGCGGACGAAGGTCTTGCGGGGCATGGGGGGCTCGCGCCGAAGGAGGAGGGGAAGACGCGCAAGAGGATGCGCAAAGGGACGCCGACTTGGACGCCGCGCGTGTCAGCGGATGCCCTTGGAGACCGTTCCGGCCATCTCGTCGGCGGCCTGGATCACCTTCGAGTTCATCTCGAAGGCGCGCTGGGCCGTGATGAGGCTGGTGATCTCCTTCACCGGATCGACGTTCGATCCTTCGAGATAGCCCTGCTGCAGTTTGCCGTAGCTCACGTCGCCGGGATTGCCGACCACGGGCGCGCCGGAGGCAGGGGTCTCGCGGTAGAGACCGTTGCCGAGCGGTTCGAGGCCCGAATCGTTGGCGAAGTTGGCCAGCGTCAACTGGCCGACATTCTGCAACGCGACCTGCCCGTCGATCTTGGCGAAGACCTGACCGGACTCGTTGATCGTCACCTGCGTGGTGTTCTGAGGGATCAGGATCGCGGGATCGACCGCGTAACCTTCCATGGTCACGAGCTGGCCGGCGTTGTTCTTGTTGAACGAGCCTGCGCGGGTGTAATGGATCTCGCCCGCCGGGCTGGTGATCTGGAAGTAGCCGCGCCCGTTCACCGCCAGATCGAGCTGGTTGCCGGTGTTGGCCAGCGAGCCCTGCCGGTGGAGGTTGCGGATCGCGGCGGCGCGGACCCCGAGGCCGAGCATCGCGCCCTCCGGCACCGCCTCCTGGCCCGCTTGGTTCGGCACGCCCTGCTGCCGCTCGGCCTGATAGAGCAGATCGGTGAACTCGGCCCGCGCGCCCTTGAAGCCGGTGGTGTTCAGGTTGGCGATGTTGTTGGCGATGACTTCGAGGTTGAGCTGCTGGGCGGACATGCCCGTGGCGGCGATGGCGAGCGCGCGCATGGCGAGGGATCCTTCGGGCTAGCGCTCTCCGCCGGAGTGGAGGCCTGTTCGGCGTGAGAGAGCGCGTTGAAACGGAAGCGGCTCGGCCGATCAGATCGGCATGCGGCTGAGTTCGAGGTAGGCGGCGACCACCTTGTCGCGGATCGCCACCACGGTCTGGAGGCTCTGCTCGGCGGACATCACCGCCTCGACCACCTGCTGGGCGGTGGCCTTGCCCTGGATGCCGGAGATCGCCGTCGCCTCGCCGGCGCGCAGCGCATCGCGGGCGCTGGACGCGACCTGGGCCATCACGTCACCGAAATCGGTGGGCGCGGGCGGGGCGGTCCCGGCGATGCCCGAGAGGGCGGCCGGGCTGAACATGGCCTTCTGGGTCGGCGCGGCCCCGGCGAAGGAGGTGCCGGCGACCTTGTCGAAGGCGGCGAGCGAGTTGAGGGCTTCGATCATCGCGGGCGGCTCTTCAGGACTTCAGGAGATCGATAACGCTGGCGACCATGGCCCGGGCCTGTTTGATGACCTGGAGGTTCGCCTCGTAGGAGCGGTTGGCCTCGCGCATGTCGGCCATCTCGACGAGCATGTTCACGTTGGGCAGCTTGACGTTGCCGTTCGCATCGGCCGCCGCGTTGGCGGGGTCGTGCTCGGTGCGGAACGGGGCGTCGTCGGTGCCGATCTCGCGCAGGCGCACCGAGGCGATGCCCGCCGCCCGGTCGAGTTCGGCCCGGAACGTCACGGTCTTGCGGGCATAGGGGTCTGCGCCCGGGGTCGCGCCGGTCGATTGCGCGTTGGCGAGGTTCTCGGAGACGACCCGCATGCGCAGCGATTGCGCTTCGAGGCCGGCGCTCGCGAGCCGCGAGGCGGAGAGCAGGGGATCGATCATGCGCCGCCCTTCACTGCGGCCATCAGCATGCGATGGAACGACTTCACCACCGCCGTATCGAGGTTGTGCTGGCGGGAGACGTCGCCGGCCTTGAGCATCTCCTGCTCCAGGCTGACCGCGCTCGACGATTGGAGCACTTCCCAGGTCTCGGAGGCTTTGGCCTCGCGCACGGGGATGCCGGTGCCTTGCGTTCCCAGATGGCTCGTGGCGGTCGAGGCCATGTCGAGCCCGGTACGCGCCAGAACCTGGGCGAAGGGCATCACGTCCCGCGCCTTGTAGCCGGGGGTGTTCGCGTTCGCGACGTTTCCGGCGATGGTGGCCTGGCGCGTCGCGAGGAAACGCGCGTGCTGCGAGGCGAGGTCGAACAGGTAGACGCCCGTCGTCATGGCAACGCCCCCATCCCAAGGGCTCCTCAAGAAGCGCGGGACGCGGGCGCACCCGGACGGTGAAGCCCGCGTCAGATGGGAGGTTTAGGTAGGCAATCTTGCACGAGGCTGGCTCGTGCCTTGACACGGCCGATCCCGGAGGTAGCGCCTGCGGGTGATGGACCAGATCGATGAGCAGGCCGCTGCGGCCGTCTCCGACGGCGAGGGCGCAGCGTCCCTGCTGCCGGCCGCTTCACGCTATGCCGGGGGCGCCGGGCCGGGCGGACGCGAGGGGCTGCACCGCATCGCACCCAACAACCGCTTCGCGCGGGTGGGCTTGAGCTTTGCCGGTCTGACGCCCGGCACCTGGGCCTGCCTGCGATTCGGTCTCGCCTTCGACGCGGACGAGGCGGCGGCTCTGGCCGTCGACGCCGCCGCGGCCGGATTCGACTTCCTGGCGGCGGACGGTTCCAGCCTCGATCTCGACCACGTGCCCGGGTTGGCCTGCAGCCTGCTCGATCCGCACCTCGCCTGGATTCCGGGGCCGGCGCTCCTCGGTGCGGAGCCGTTCCGCATCGCGTTCCGCGTGCCCGATCAGGCGAGCGGCGTCAGCGTCACCTTGCGCTCCTGGCGCAACACCGGCGACGTCACCGTGGCCGACCCTGTGCTGCGCCTCGGCGAACCCGATCCGGCGCCGGCGCCGCGTCGGCGCCCGCTGTCAGGCGAGGGGCTGCATTTCGACTATGCGCTTGCCGAGGACGTCGCCCTGGTGCTGCGCGGCCAGATCTACGCCGCGCGGGCCGACGAACATGCCGCGCGGGTGCGGCTCGTCTACCGTGATGCGGCGGGAGCGGAGATCGCGCCGCCCTACGCCAACGCGGTCTCCGTGCCCGGCCTCGGTGCGGTCATCAATCTCTCGGCCCAGCCGCAAGCCCGCCGCTTCACCCTGACCCTGCGACCGCCGCCCGGTGCAACGGCCGTCGCACTCGATTTCGGTGTGTGGGAAGATGCCCAGACCGCCTCGGAGAGCGAGCTGATCGGTCAGCCCGAACTCGCGCTCGAAGACGATTTCCGCCTCGAAAGCCTCTGCGGCGACGACGTCCTCGATGCGCCGGCCTTCCTCGCCCGCCTCGCCGACCGGCTCGGCCTGCCCGAAGGCGTGCCCGCGTCGTGGCGGGCGGGTTCCGATACGGGCGCCGCGCCGATCCTCGCGCGGGCCCGCGACTTGCGCACCGGGCCGGACCGGAGTGCGCGGATCGAGGGGGAAAGCGTCGTCCTGACTCTGGCCGGCCTGCCCGATTGGACGTTGCCGGAGGCGCCGGACTGGCGCGAGGATCCGTTCCGTTCGGTGGCGTGGCGCCTCGCCTATCAGTCGCTGACGTGGCTGCTGCCGCTCGCCGCGCTTCCGGACGGCGCGGCCCGCGCCCGGACCATCGCCGCCGCGTGGTCGCGGGCCAATCCGTGGGGCCAGCCGGCGGACGGCCTGACTCTGCACCCGGCGGCTCTGGCCCCCCGCGGCGACGTGCTGGCGAGCCTGCTCTCGGGCGGCGATGAGCCCGCCCGAGACGAGCCCATCCGCGCCGAGATCGCCGCGGAGGCTGCACGGCAGGGCTTCGCGCTCGCCGAGATCGTCGGGCAGAACACCCTGGCGCGGGCCCTGCACGGTATCCAGGCGGCGGCGGCGCTCCTCGCCGTCGCGCGGGCGCTGCCCGGCTTCGCATTCGCCCCGCACTGGGCCTCTCTGGCGCGCGACAGCCTCACCCACGGCTTCGATTCGCTGCTGTCGGAGGCGGGCGCATTCACCGATGCCGCCCCGGTGCGGCGCCTCGATCTCCTGAGCCATGGGCAGGCGATCGCCGACGCGCTCGGTGAGACCGAACCCGGCCCGACGATCCGCTGCCGCGTCGATGCGGCTTTGCCCGGTCTTGCCGGGCTGATCGATCGCGGCGGACGGCTGCCGCCCTTCGGCGATGCCCCTGCCGGCCTCGACCATGCCGCCTGGATCGCCCGGCTCTCCTCGCGGGGCCATTCTCAGGGGCAGGACCTCGTCGCAGTGCGCGACGCGGCGCCCATTCCCGAGGGCCGCACCGCCGGCATGCTTGCGCTCCGCCACGATGGGATGGAGCAGGGCTGGGGGCATTTCGCCCTCACCCATGCCGCGCAATCACCGCACGGGCATCGCGACTGCACCTCCTTCACCTTCGCCACCGGCTCGCGGCGCTGGATCGTGGAAGGGGGCGGCGCCGAGGGCGTCGAGGTCGGCCCGGCGCGCCACTACCTGCTCTCGCCCCGCGCCCACAACGTCGCCATCCCCGATGGCTGCGAGCCGGTCGCCGGTTCGGGCACGCTGAGCACACGCCTCACGCTCGACGGTGCCGAGGCCCTGATGCTCTCCACCACCGTGCATGGGCCCAACTACGCCCATGCGCGCCTCTTCCTCGTGCTCGACGATCTGAGCGGGATGGCCGTAATCGACCGATTCGTGCGGGTGGGGCCTTCGCTGTCGTTCGAGGGGCTGCTGCATCTGCCCCCCGATACCCTCGTCGCGCTCTCCAGCCCCCGCCGGGCGCTCGCCCAGCAGGAGGGGCGGCGGCTCGAATTCTTCGCGATTCCGCTGAAGGGGCAGGCGGCCGGGTTGGAGGTTGCCATCGGCCGCAGCGACCGGCCGCACGCGATGCAGGGGTTTTGCGCGACGGGATCGGGCGGGCTGAGGCCGGCGCCGGTTCTGCGCTACGCGTTCACAGGCCGCGACACGGTCTGCGGCGGTATCGTCATCGCCGCGGATGCAGGGGCGGAGCAGCGGCTGGTGCGGCTGCTCGCCGATAACGCGGTGCGGCTTTGGGTGGAGGGATGAGTGCCGGCTGAATGCATCGGCACTCCGGATACGCTAAAGCCGTCTTCGACCTGATCGCATCGGTCCGACGTCTCTCAAGCATCGTCCTGGATACCTGATCCAGGACGATGCTTGAGGCTCTTGTTTCCGCATCATCTTTTTTCCGAAAGCCGGCAGCCACCTTTCGGACGATGCTCCAAGTCTTTGTTTAGACGCGCATTCTTGCGCCGAACCGGCATCCGCTTCTTCGGAAAGCGCTCCAGGGTTCAGAGCCCGGCGCCGATGACGGCGACGGCGCGGTCGATCGACAGGTAGAACACGCCGAAGGCCACCATCGCCGCGGCGGCGAATTCGAGGGTCTGGTTCGGCAGGGTCTGGAACCGGCGCATGGTCTCGCGGCCGAAATAGGCGGAGGCCCAGGCCAGGGTCAGGACGGCCGGCATCACGAACAGGTAGGACAGCGTGCTCTCGATCCGCATCGGATCGGACGGGTCGATCAGTGCGCGGATGTTGCGCACCCACGGCGCGGAAGCCGCCGCGTAGAGCGTCGTCAGCCAGGCCAGCCCGACCGCCACGCCGAGGTGGAAGGTGAACAGGCGATGCAGGCGCGAGAAGTCGTCGCGCGCGTCGTCGAGCGTCATGCGGCAAGCCCCCAAACGTTCCGGCCGCTGATTCTTGTGCGATCCGGCCATGGGCCAGGAGATGGGGGGCAAGGTGGAGTTTTTTGTGACACGGGGACGGCGGCCTTAGGGCCGCCGTCCCATGGGCCGTTCTTCCGCCTCAGGCGGCCGTCTCGGGCCGGTTCTCGCGCATCAGCTTCACGAATCGTTCGAACAGATAGTGGCTGTCACGCGGGCCCGGAGAGGCTTCCGGGTGGTGCTGTACCGAGAAGGCGGGGCGGTCGGTGAGCGAGAGACCGCAATTCGAGCCGTCGAACAGCGAGACGTGCGTCTCGACCGCGGTCTCGGGCAGGCTCGTGGGATCGACCGCGAAGCCGTGGTTCATCGAGACGATCTCGACCTTGCCGGTGGTGTGGTCCTTCACCGGGTGGTTCGCGCCGTGATGGCCCTGGCCCATCTTCACCGTGCGCCCGCCCAGCGCGAGGCCCATGAGCTGGTGGCCGAGGCAGATGCCGAAGGTCGGCACCCGCTCGTCGAGCAGCTTGCGAATGACCGGCACGGCGTATTCGCCGGTCGCGGCCGGGTCGCCGGGGCCGTTGGAGAGGAACACGCCGTCCGGCTTCAGCGCCATGATGTCCTCGGCCGTGGTCGTGGCCGGCACCACGGTGACGTCGCAGCCAGCCTCCGCCAGCAGACGCAGGATGTTGCGCTTCACGCCGTAATCGATGGCCACGACCTTGAGGCCCTGGCCCTGCGCCCGCGAGCCGTAGCCGCCCTTCACCGCCCAGACGGTCTCGGTCCAGGCCGTGGTCTCGCGGGAGGTCACCGGCGGCACGAGGTCGAGACCTTCCATCGGCGCGAGCGCCGCCGCGCGGGCCTTCAGCGCCTCGCGGTCGAATCTTCCGTCCGGGTCGTTGGCGATGACGGCGTTGGGCATGCCGCGGTCGCGGATCAGCGCGGTCAGCGCCCGCGTGTCGATCCCGGTGATGCCGACGATGCCGCGGGCCTTGAGCCAGCCGTCGAGATGCGAGGACGAGCGCCAGTTCGAGGGCTTGGTGACGGCCGAGGCGATCACCGCGCCGCGCACGCCGGAGGCCGGGGCCGCCTCGAGGCTTTCCAGATCCTCGTCGTTGGTGCCGACATTGCCGATATGCGGGAAGGTGAAGGTGACGATCTGCCCGGCATAGGACGGGTCGGTCAGGATCTCCTGATAGCCCGTCATCGCCGTGTTGAAGCAGACCTCGCCGTCGGCGGCGCCGGTCTGGCCGATGCCGAAGCCTTCGAGCACGGTGCCGTCGGCCAGGACGAGCAGGGCCGTCACCAGCGGCTCGCTCCAGGGCTCGGGCGCCTTGGGTTCCGGGTTCGTGCGCGCGGGATCGGCGCGCAGGGTCGCGGGTTCGTCTTGCAGCATGGGTCCGATCCGGCTTATGTCCGCCGCCTCGCGCGGCCGCTCATTCGGGCCGCGGGGCAAGGCGATATCTCGCGGGGCTCATAGCGAGCCGGCCGCGCCTGGGTCAATCTGGGCGCGGAATCAGTCGTGCGCAATGCCCTGGACGTAATCGGACGTCCGCATCGAAACAGCCGACGGGAGTCATAGCATCATGCTGCGCGAGCGCATCACCGCCGAAATGAAAGCGGCCATGAAGGCCGGCGAGAAGCAGAAGCTCTCGACCGTGCGCATGATTCAAGCGGCGCTCAAGGACCGCGACATCGCCGCGCGCGGCGAGGGCAAGGGTGAGACGGGCGAGGACGAAATCCTCGCGCTCCTCCAGAAGATGATCAAGCAGCGCCAGGAGGCTGCGGGCGTCTACGAGCAAGGCGGCCGGCCCGAACTCGCCGAGAGCGAGCGCGCCGAGGCCGAGATCATCCAGACCTTCCTGCCCCAGCAACTGGACGAGGCCGAGACGCGCGCGGCCATCGCCGACGCTATCGCCGAGACCGGCGCCGAGAGCCCGAAGGACATGGGCAAGGTGATCGCCGCGCTGAAGGGCAAGTATACCGGCCGCATGGATTTCGGCCGCGCGAGCGCGCTGGTGAAGGACGCGCTGGCGGGCAAGTGATGTTTCGCCTTGAAGAGCGTGGCTCTTCAAGGCGGCGCGACCCAACGCGCCTCCTCACCCTGAGGCGCCCGCATCAGCGGGCTTTGAAGAGTCTTCCAGAAGGGTCTTCCGGAGGGCGCGCGGGATCCTGGAGGATTCCTCGAGGCTGCTTTGCAGCACCTCAGGATGAGGTCGTGGAGGGGAGACCTGTCTCTCCCGTCACGCCGGCCCGGCATCGATCCGCATGCGGAAGATCGCGTAGGGCGGCTCCTGCCGGTCGATGCCGCCATTATGCTCCGGGCGGCGGTTGGCCTGGGCGGACGACAGGTAGAGCCAGCCGTCCGCCGTGATCCAGAACGTGTCCGGCCAGATCAGGCGCGGATCGGTGGCGATGACCTCGACCCGCCCGTCCCGATCGCGCCGGCCGATGCCGTTGAACTCCTGCAGGCTGAGATAAATCCGGTCGCGCGAATCGGTGGCGAGCCCGCCGGTCAGGCCCTTTTCGCCGAGATCCGTCACCGTTTCCGCGACCGCCGCGTCGTTCTTTCCCGCATCGAGCAGGGCGGCGGTCTCGACCGCGTAGAGGCGCCGGCTCATCAGGGGCGTGTAGTACAGCCGTGCGCCATCCGGGCTCAGCGCGATGCCGTTGGCGCCGCCCTTGATCGGGCTCGTCGTGCCGTCGGCCTCGCGTTTCAGCAGCACGCGGCCCTCGACGATCTTGAGGATGCCGGGCACCGATCGCGTGCTGGCGTGGTCGGCGAGCCGCCGCACAGCACGGCCGCTCGCGAGATCGACGGCGATCAGCGCGCCCGCGCCGGTCTGGCCCTGATCGGTGATGTAGGCCGCCTCGCGACCCGGCCTCACATCGACCCGCAGATCGTTGAGCGAGGAGGTCTCCGTCACGACCGATTGCAGCGGGATCGTGCGCACGATCCCGTTCGTCGCCGGATCGATGCAGACGAGCTTGGCCGCCCCCGGCACCGGCTCCCCCGACGAGGCCATCAGCCCGGCATCGAGCAGCCAGAGGCGGTTCCTTGCATCGAACACGCCATTGGGGACGTGGAACAGCGTCTCGGCCGGGCGCGCCGGATCGGGCCGGTTCGCCGCCTCGCTCGGATAGGGCACGACCCGCCCGTCCGGAAACACCTCGCCCGCGGTGAACACCGTCGTCCCGTCGAAGCGGGGCATGAACAGGAACATCCGGCCGTCTGCGGACAGCGTCAGCCCGGTCGGCGTCGTCGGCGCCTGCGCGGCGACGACGCGTTCGAGGGCGCCGACCGGCGCGGTGGCCGCTTCAGCCTGGGCCGGCCGCGTTGCCATCGTCCGCGCGGCGGCCAACCTTGCGGTGCCGGCGAGCAGCGTGCGTCGCGCGAGGCGGACCGTCATGGGCGGCTCCCTTGTGAGGCGATTGCGGCACCGCGCGCCTTGGTCTCGATGGCGAGCACACGCTTCCCGGCGCAGAGGAGCAGCCGCCGTCCGTCCGGCCCGCCGAAGGCGATGTTGGCGCACGGGCCCTCGGTCGGGATGTGCCCGACCGGGCGTCCGTCGGCCGACCAGATCCGCACGCCGTCACCCGTGCCGGCATAGACCCGTCCGTCGGTATCGACCTTCACGCCGTCCGGCACGCCCTTCGAAACGGTGGCGAAGACGCGCTCGTTCGCGAGTTGCCCGTCCGCGACGTCGAAGGCGCGGATCTCACCGGCCGCTCCTTCTCGGGTGCCTGATTCGCAGATGTAGAGAACGCGCTCGTCGGGCGAGAAGGCGAGCCCGTTGGGCTGTACGAACCGATCCGTGGCGACGGCGAGCGACCCGTCGGGCGCGAGGCGGAAGACGAAGCGGCCCTTTTGCTCGGACGGGCGCGGCTTGCCCTCCTCGGGCTGATCGATGCCGTAAGTGGGATCGCTGAACCAGATCGCGCCGTCGCGGGCCACGACGACGTCATTGGGCGCGTTGAGCCGCCCGCCATCGTAACGGTCGGCCAGCACGGTGATGCTGCCGTCGGTCTCCCGTCGCACGACCCGCGAGGTGCGGTGCTCGCAGGTGACGAGGCGACCCTCGGCATCGACGGCGTTGCCGTTGGAATTGTTGGAGGGCTCGCGAAACACCTCGGCGCGACCGCCCTCGCGGATCAGCATCATCCGGTTGCGGCGCACGTCGCTGACGATCAGGCCGCCGAGGGACGGCACCCAGACCGGCCCCTCGCACCACGCGCCCTCGTCATACAGCGTTTCCGCCCTGGAAGAGGGATCGAGCACCGCCGAGAGGTCGTCGGCGGCCAGCGCCCTGGACGCGAGCGCGCCGAGCAGGGCGAGGCCGAGGAGCGGGCGGCGGGCGATGCCGCGGCGGGGGGGCGAGGGCGATTCCGTCATCGGGCCGGCAACGCATCGCCCCGGCGAAAGCTCCGCGGGACGTCTCATATCGAGGGGCCTGGCAACCGCCCGTCGCCCCGCCGCCGCGGGGATGTCCGGCGATGACTCGTCGTCATCTCCGAACGGCATTAACAGTCGGTCAGGCCCGCCGCGCTAGAATTCCCGCCGCAAGGCCGGTCCTCGACGTCCACGCGATCCGCTTCCAGCAGAGTCACCGTGCGCTACCCGCCCCACATCCTCGAAGAGATCCGCGCCCGCGTGCCCACCTCCGAGGTGGTCGGCCGGCGCGTGCGGCTGAAGAAGGCCGGCCGCGAGTGGCGCGGCCTGTCGCCGTTCAATTCGGAGAAGACGCCCTCCTTCTACGTGAACGACCAGAAGCAGTTCTACCACTGCTTCTCCTCCGGCAAGCACGGCGACATCTTCAAGTTCGTCATGGAAACGGAAGGCCTGAGCTTTCCCGAGGCGGTCGAGCGGCTGGCCGGCGAGGCCGGCGTCACCCTGCCGAAAATGACGGTGGAGAACGAGCAGGCCGAGGAGCGGCGCAAGGGCGCGCTCGAAGTCATGGAACTGGCCGCCGCCTATTTCGAGGAGCAGTTGCGCGGGCCGGCGGGCGGGGAGGCGCGGGCCTATCTCAACCGGCGGGCCCTGGGCGAGGCAACGCGCAAGACGTTCCGGCTCGGCTATTCCCTGCCCGGCCGCTACGCCCTGCGCGATTTCCTCGCGGGCAAGGGCGTCGATCGCGACCTGATGCTGGAACTGGGGCTGCTCACGGCGCCCGAGGGGGTGAACGTCCCCTACGACAAGTTCCGCGACCGGATCATGTTTCCGATCCTCGACATCCGCGGCCGGGTCGCCGCCTTCGGCGGCCGGGCGATGCAGGCCGAGGCCAAGGCGAAGTACATGAACTCGCCGGAGACGCCGCTCTTCCACAAGGGGCGGATGCTCTACAACCTCCACGCCGCCCGCAAGGCCGCGCACGACCGCAGCCGCATCGTCGCGGTCGAGGGCTACGTCGACGTCATCGCCATGACCCTGGCCGGCTACCCCGAGACGGTGGCGCCGCTCGGCACCGCGCTCACCGAGGATCAGCTCGCCCTGCTCTGGCGGCACGCCGACGAGCCGATCCTCTGCTTCGACGGCGACGGGGCGGGCCAGCGCGCCGCCTTCCGCGCCCTCGACGTGGCCCTGCCGATGCTGGAACCCGGCAGATCCCTGCGCATCGCGATGCTGCCGCAGGGGCAGGATCCGGACGACCTGATGCGCTCCGGCGGTCCCCCGGCGATCGAAGCGGTGCTCTCGGCGGCGCGCCCCCTCGTCGAGATGCTGTGGGCGCGCGAGGCCGAGGCGGCGACCCTCGAGACGCCGGAGCGTCGCGCCGGGCTCGCACGGACCCTGCGGGAGGCGGTGGCCGGCATTCGCGACGAGACCGTGCGCCGCTTCTATCGCGACGACATCGAGGGGCGGCTGCGGGGCTTGTCCGGCGGGTTCTCCGGCGGACGCTCCGAGCGCCCGGCTGGCGGACGTCCGGCGAGCCCGCGCGGCGCCCCGTTCCAGCGCCGGCCGCGCCCCGGCGATCCGCCGCCCTCGCCCCGCATCACCACCGGCTTCAACCCGTTGCTGAAGACGGCGGCTCCCATGCCGGCGGCGGGCGGGCGGGCGGCCAAGCGCGAGGCGATGATCGTCATGAGCCTGCTCGCGCATCCGGAACTGCTCGGAATCGAGGAGGAAGCGCTCGCGGCCCTCGAATTGGTCAACCCGGATGCCCGCGCGCTTCGCACCCTCCTGCTCGACCGGGCGGCGGAGGCCGGCACCCCGGAGGCCGAGTTGATGGAGGCGCGGCTGCGTCGCGCGGGGCTCGAAGAGGCACATGCCCGGCTGCTCGCCCTGGTCAGTTCCGGCGACCGCTGGATGCTCGATCCGAACGCCGATCCGCAGCGTCTCGAACAGACTCTGCATCAGGCCGTGATCTTGCACCGGCAGACAGGAGCGCTACATAGCGAACTTCACCAAGCTGAGAGAGCTCTTGCCGAGGACGGATCCGAGGCCAATTTCGCTTGGCTATGCGACGTGCAGCAGCAATTGGCAGTGATCGCTGCGGCCGAAGCGGAAGCGGAGGTCTCTCATGAGGAATGAATTCGCGCCGGCGTGACCCTAGGGTGACGGCGGCGGGGGGCCGACTTGGTTAACGGTCGGTCAACGCACGGCAAGTTAGAGCGGATGCAACGAGAATCGGCGCGGGCACTCGACAAGCGCGCCATTCCACGACATTGCGACGGGTCTTTCGCGGAGCGCGGGCTCAGCCTGCGGCGCCGCCACGAGAACAATAGGCTGAGCATGGCAACGAAGGCAACCGAGCGGGACGATGCGGACGCCGCCCAGGATCAACCGACGGACGGCCCGCTCCTTGACCTGACGGATGCCGCCGTCAAGCGGATGGTCAAGCTCGCGAAGAAGCGCGGTTACGTCACCTACGAAGAGATCAACGAGGTCCTCCCGGACGGTCAGGTCGACGGCGACCAGATCGAGGATGTGCTCGCGCAGCTCGACGACATGGGCATCCGCGTGGTCGAGGCGGAGGAATCCGAGGAGGCTGCGCCCGAGGCCAAGGCCAACGGCGAAGCCTCCGAGGAGGAGGAGAGCACGGAGGGCGGAGAGGTCGCCGAGACCTCCGGCACCCGCGCCGTCGCCGTGGCGGCTCCCACCACCCGCGAGCCGACCGACCGCACGGACGATCCCGTGCGGATGTACCTGCGCGAGATGGGCTCGGTGGAGCTGCTCTCGCGTGAGGGCGAAATCGCGATCGCCAAGCGCATCGAGGCTGGCCGCGAGGCGATGATCGCGGGTCTCTGCGAGAGCCCGCTGACCTTCCAGGCCATCATCATCTGGCGCGACGAACTCGTCGACGGCAAGGTGCTGCTGCGCGACATCATCGATCTCGAAGCCACCTATGCCGGCCCCGACGCCCGCGGCGCGCCGCAGGAGGCGGAAGCTGAGGGTGAGGAATCGGAGGAGGCCGAAGGCGCCGTCCCGCCGGAAGGCGGCGACGACGAGGACGACATGGAGAACAACGTGTCGCTTGCGGCCATGGAGGCCGAGATCAAGCCGCGGGTTCTCGAGACCTTCGACAACATCGCCTCGAACTACCGCAAGCTGCGCAAGCTCCAGAACGAGGAGACGGAGCTGAAGACGGGCGGCGGCACCGTCACCTCCGCGCAGACCAAGAAGCAGGCCGAGCTGAAGGACATCGTCGTCACCGACGTGAAGTCGCTCTCGCTCAACGCCAACCGCATCGAGGCGCTGGTCGAGCAGCTCTACGACATCAACAAGCGCCTCATCTCGCATGAGGGCCGCCTGATGCGCGCCGCCGAGCACCACGGCGTCGCCCGCGACGAGTTCCTGCGTCACTACCAGGGCTACGAACTCGACCCGAACTGGATGGACCGCGTCGCCACTCTAGGCGGCAAGGGCTGGAAGAACTTCGTCGAGCGCGGCGGCCGGCAGGTCGCGGACCTGCGCGAGCAGATCCTGACGCTCGCCTCGGAGACCGGCCTGCAGATCGGCGAGTACCGCAAGATCGTCGCCATGGTGCAGAAGGGCGAGCGCGAGGCTCGCCAGGCGAAGAAGGAGATGATCGAGGCCAACCTGCGCCTCGTGATCTCGATCGCCAAGAAGTACACCAACCGCGGCCTGCAGTTCCTGGACCTGATCCAGGAGGGCAATATCGGCCTGATGAAGGCGGTCGATAAGTTCGAGTACCGCCGCGGCTACAAGTTCTCGACCTACGCCACGTGGTGGATCCGGCAGGCGATCACCCGCTCGATCGCCGATCAGGCGCGCACGATCCGCATTCCGGTGCACATGATCGAGACGATCAACAAGATTGTTCGTACTTCGCGTCAGATGCTCCATGAAATCGGACGGGAGCCCACGCCCGAGGAGCTGGCCGAGAAATTGGCCATGCCGCTGGAGAAGGTCCGAAAAGTCTTGAAGATCGCCAAGGAGCCGATCTCCCTCGAAACGCCGATCGGCGACGAGGAGGATTCGCATCTCGGCGACTTCATCGAGGACAAGAATGTCGTTCTGCCGATCGACGCGGCGATCCAGTCGAACCTGCGCGAGACCACGACCCGTGTCCTCGCCTCGCTGACGCCGCGCGAGGAGCGCGTGCTGCGCATGCGCTTCGGCATCGGCATGAACACCGACCACACTCTCGAAGAGGTGGGGCAGCAGTTCTCGGTGACCCGCGAGCGCATCCGCCAGATCGAGGCGAAGGCCCTGCGCAAGCTCAAGCATCCGAGCCGGTCGCGGAAGCTTCGAAGCTTCCTCGACAACTGATCCGGGCCTCAAAACCGGCCGCCCTTCGGGGCGGCCGTTCTCGTTTCAGGCCCGGCGTCGACGCGCCGGGCGCCACGCGCGGCGGGCGAGCAGGGCGGCCAGGGTCCCCGCTGCGCCGACGGGTGCGTAGACGGCGAGGAGCGCGAGCCCGAGGCCTGCCTCCCCGAACAGGTGGTCGCTGAGCAGGCCGACCAGAAGCGGCCCGAGTCCGAACCCAGCCAGATTGACCGTTGCGAGGAACAGGGCGTTGACCCGGCCGCGCAGCCGCTGCGGGGTCAGAATCTGGATGCCGGCCAATCCGGGTGGACTGGTAAAGCCGAGCAGCGCGACGAGTCCGGCGAATCCGAGCAGCGAGAGAGACAGATCGGGACTCAAGCTCGCGAACGCCGTCATCGGCACCGCCAGGATCAGCCCCAGCGCCAGAAGCAGCGGAGCGGCATCCGCGCGCCCGGCGCCGCGCAGCCGGTCCAGCACCAGCCCGCCCGCGAAATGACCGAGCGGCGCGGCGATCAGCACGAGGAGGCCGAGGCGCAGGCCGCTCTCCGCCGGGGTGAGGCCGAAGGAGCGGACATAGAAGGTCGGCGCCCAGGCGGTGAGGGTCTGTGTCATGAGGACCGCGGCCGTCGCGGCGGCAACGTGCGGCAGGTACGCCTTCCGCCGCCGCCAGATCCAGGCCAGAGCGCTGCGAAGCGACACTCCGGGCGGCCCGCGCGACGCCTGCGCCGAAGCGGCGGCCCGCGGGGTCGGCTGGATGCGCAGGACGAGGATCACGAGGACCAGGTTCGGCAGCGCCGCGAGGACGAGCAGGGCTTGCCAAGGGGGAAGCGGCTCAAGGCCGGGAAGGGTGAGCCCGCCCCGTGCCGTCAGCCATGCCAGCACGGCCCCACCCGCGAGCAGGGCGAAGCTACGGCCGAGCGTGGCGCCGGCGGTGAGCGCCGAGATGCCCCGGCCGAGGCGATCCCGGCGCAGATGCCGGGTCATCAGCGAGAGGGCGGCCGGGCCGAACCCCGCCTGACCCACGCCGAGCGCGACGCGCGCCACGAGAAGCGCGCCGAACCCGCTCGCGACGCCGCTGGCGAAAGTCGCCGCACTCCATAAGGAGAGCCCTGCCAGGAGAAGGCCGCGCTGGCGACCGCGATCGGCCACGATGCCCAGCAGCGGAAGGGCGAGCGCGTAGGGGAGGGCGAAGGCCGAGCCTTGGAGCAAGCCGAGTTGGGTATCGCTCAGGGCCAGTGCCTGCTTGAGCGGGGTTGCGACCAGCGTCAGGAGAAACCGGTCGCTGAAGGCCGCGAACTGGATCATCGCCAGCAAGGCGACGAGCGGCCAGCCCACGAGGCCGGCTCGGGCGACGGCTGTGCCCGGCTGCGGGTTCGCGGAAGGGAATGACATGCGTGGGGTCAGGCGAGGGCGCGCGACCACGCGGACATCAGGTTCGCGGCACTTTCGCCGGGCAGGGGCTGGCCGAGGGTGCCTGCGCGCGGGTGGCGCATCTCGGCGCGATAGCGGCCCGGCGGCAAGCCGAACGTGCCGCGGAAGGCGCGGCTGCAATGACTCTCGCTGGCAAAGCCGTGATCGAAGGTGAGGGTGGTGATCGAGCGGGCCTCGACCGGATTGCGGAGCGCCGAGCTCAACCGTTCGAGGCGACGGGTCAGGATGTGGTAGGCGACGCCGCCCGTCGGCTCGAACAGGCGATAGAGCGCGCTGCGCGACAACCCCGCCCCCCTTGCGACCATCGATACGTCGAGTGAGGGGTCGTTCAGCCGCGCTTCGATGAACGCCTCCGCGCGCCGCCGCCGCAGATCGGCGATGAGGGCGCTCGAAGCCTCGTCGTCGAGCCTGACCTGCCCGAGAGCGCCGGCCAGCAACTCGGTCAGCGCACGGGCGGTGCTCTCCGCGGTGCTCGGCTCGGCGGCGGCGGCCCGCCGCGCGAGGGATCCCATCAGGTCGCCGAGCAGACCCGACACCGCCTCCGGCAAGATGTGCCCGTGATAGCGGCTCGCCTCGGGCGCCGCTGCCTCGACCAGTTTCCGGCTCAGGCTCACGGTGACGGTCGATGCCGATTCGATCCACGTGCGCTGCGGGCGGCTCATGTCGAACAGGATGACGTCGCGGGGTGCGAGGCGGCGTTCCGCATCGATGGGACCGCCGAAATAGGTGCCGTTGCGCAGGTACTGGATCACGAAGTGATCGAAGCCGTCGCGGCGCACGCGGGCCCCGTCACGCCAATGCCTGACGCCGCTCAAAGTCCGCTCGAAGACGTTCATCGGGCCGAACCGATGCGCCTCTACGTGAGCGCGGAACAGCCTATCGGTCGCTGCGACGTTGGTCCCGACCGAGTAGAGCGCATAGTATCCCTCGAAGCCGTCCGCCTCGGATGTGAAGGTGAAGGATTGGTTCGACACGGGCCAGGGAGCGCGCAAGACTCTGAAAGCGTGAGCCCGTGCTGTTATCGGTATCGCTTCAAACAATCGCAAGCGCGCTATTATGCAGAAAATACCACGCTCGCGATGTGTTGAGGGGCGTCCATCGATCGATGACCAGAGCGCTTTCCGACGAAACG
This sequence comes from Methylobacterium sp. AMS5, assembly GCF_001542815.1. Lineage (GTDB taxonomy): Bacteria > Pseudomonadota > Alphaproteobacteria > Rhizobiales > Beijerinckiaceae > Methylobacterium. The sequence goes on along the minus strand of NZ_CP006992.1, from coordinate 423,189 downwards.
GTCGCCGGTTCGGCGAAAGAATGCGTGTTGAAACAAAGGCCGGGAAACGCCGACCTGATGCCGTCAGGTCGGATACGGCTCAACGGACGGGCTCTCCGCCCCTTTTCGTGCCGCAAGGCGCCTCGGGTCGGGCCTACTCGACGACGAAGCGCGTCTCGCCGGCGCTGCGGTTCCAGAACAGGGTCACCGTGCTGACATTGCACAGGTTGACGCCGCGAAACTCGGACTCGTCTCCGTCGTTGTAGACGACCTTGATGTCCCACTTGCAGGCGTTCGAGCCGCCGTTGAACGTGATGTCGGCCTTGTCGCCGTTGCCGATCGCATCCTTGCCCATCACGTCCTGACCCCAGTGCGACTGGTTGACGGGCCCGACATAGACCTCGTCGATCTGGTAGCCGGTGCGGTTGACGAGCGTGAAATCCTGCTTGCCCTGAGCGAGGGTGAGGCTCGGTGCAAGCGCCGCAGTGGCCAGAAGGGTGAGGCTGAAAGCGGTTCTCAACATGTCGGGTCGTCCTGGCGCCGATCGATCGGCGGGTCCGGCAGGCGTCCTCCTGCCACGCTTTCGCCTTAGCGCAGGGGCGTGCGCTTCGCATTGCCGGCTTGCTTCGATTTCTTGATCCAGCGTCCCAAATACGGTCATGCTGGTCGACCTTGCCCGGCCTCCCGCGTCACGATGCGGCCAAGCTCGTTCCTTAAAGCCGGAGCGTGCCGGGCGTTCGTCGTCCACCATGCGCTCAAAGCGCCAGCTGTGCCCCGCGCGAAGCCTTGCTTTGAGCACCCGAGAACCCACCTTCCCCCGATGCGCGACGCCGACGCCCCGAAACCAACGCCGACGGCTCTCGCCGACGGATCGGAAGCCGAGGACGTCCCGTTCGGAGCCCTACAACGCTGCGTTGGCATCCGCGACTGGCTGCTCGGGGAGGGCGCCCGGTTGCCCAAGGCCGACGACCTGCTCGCGGGGCTCGCCGAGCGCCTCAACGCGATCGGCGTGCCGATCGACCGGGCCTCAACGGCCATCGACACGCTTCATTCCGAGTATTCGGGTGTCGGTCGCGTCTGGACCCGCGGCGCCGGCTCGACGGTGCGCCTATTTCCCCACGGCGAGGTCTCCGCGAAGGCCTACCAAGCGAGCCCCTTCTCCACCGTGCACGAATCCGGCGAGTGGCTGAGCCTCGACCTCGCGGAGACCGCCGAGGACGCCTACGCGATCATCCCCGAACTGAAGGCCGACGGCTATACGCACTACCTCGTCGCGCCCCTGATCTTCACCAACGGCAACAAGAACGGCATCACCTTCGCCACGCGCGCGAAAGACGGTTTTCGCGATGAGGACATCGCGATCCTGCGCTTCGTCATGCCCGCGCTCGCCGCGGTGATGGAGATGCGCATCCTCAACAAGCAACTCGATACGGTGCTGCGCATCTATGTCGGCGACGAGCCGCATCGCGCGATCCTCTCGGGCGATATCCGGCGCGGGCAGGTGCGCCGCATCCGTTCGGCGATCCTGTTCGCGGATATGCGCGACTACACGCGCCTGTCCGCCAACCGGACGCCGGAGGGCGCGGTCGATCTCCTGAACGCGTTCTTCGACTGCCTTGTGCCGCCGATCGAGCGGGAGGGCGGCGAGGTGCTGAAATATCTCGGCGACGGGCTTCTCGCGATCTTCCGCGAGTCGGGCGACGATCTCGGCGGCGCGGCCAAGAGTGCGCTCACGGCGGCGGAGGCGGCGTTGTCGGCCCTTGCCGAGGCGAACGCGGTCGGGCGCTTCGGCCAGGGCGAGCGGGTGGTCGATGCCGGCATCGCCCTGCATCACGGTGAGGCGGCCTACGGCAATGTCGGCTCCGGCACCCGGCTCGACTTCACCGTGATCGGCCGCGACGTGAACCTCGCGAGCCGCCTGGCGCGGCTCAACCGCACGCTTCAGGAGCCGCTCCTGATGTCGAAGCCGTTCGTGGACTTCCTGTGGGGCGACCCCGAAGCGCTGGGAAGCCACGTCCTCGACGGGTTCGATGAGCCGATGGCGGTGTACCGCCCCGGCCGGAGGCGGGCCGCGAAGGCCGCCGCGGCGGAATGAATCGTCCACGAACGCGGCCCCGGCGTTCGGGCGCCTCCGTCATCCGGTGTGCCGCGTAGACGGATTTACCCGCTTCCGGCCCCGTGAGGGATTGACCGCGCGCCTGCCGGGGCCCACATCCGATCTGTTCCAGGGAGATCCCCGACAAGGGGCTGAGAAACCGCTATCGCCGTCGCCGGCAGCGCGGAAATCCTTCGAACCTGATCCGGCTCATACCGGCGTAGGGATTGGACCTGATGGGCGCTCGTTCGAGCGGACCCGCTTCTATCGAAGCATATGGTGCCAGTTCCTGCGGGCAGACCCGTGGAAGGCACGTTTTTCGATGTCAGACCTGCTGACCTCCCCGATCGGCCAGCGCCGTAGCCTCGCGATACGACCGCGCGCGGCGGAGTTGCCGCAGCGTGCCGACGTCGCGGTGGTCGGCGCGGGGCTGATCGGCCTGTCGATCGCGTGGCGGCTGGCGCAGGCCGGCCGCTCGGTGGCCGTGGTGGAGCGCGGGAGCGTCGGCAGCGGTGCGAGCCTCGCCGCGACCGGCATGCTGGCGCCGGCCGCCGAACACGAGCCGGGCTCCGATCTGCTGTTGCCGCTGGCGCTCGAATCCCTGCGCCGCTGGCCGGCTTTTCGCGACGCGCTCCAGGCGGCCTCGGGCCGCGAGATCGATTACCGCGCCGACGGCACCCTCGTGATCGCCATCGGCCGCGACGAGGTGGAGCGCCTGCGCTTCCGCCACGACCTGCAGCGCCGCTCGGGCGTCGCCGCCGAATGGCTGTCCGGCCCGGAGGTGCGCGCGCGTGAGCCGCTGCTGCGCCCCAACGTCACCGCCGGCATCCTCTGCCCCCTCGACGCCCAGGTCGATCCCCGGCTCGTGATGGAAGCGCTGCTGCGCGCCTGCGAGGCGGCCGGCGTCGTCATCAGCGAGGGTGTCGCGGTCGAGGGGCTGGAGCGCCGGGGCGGGCGCGTCACCGGCCTGCACGCCGCCGGCCGCACGCTCGCCGCCGACACGGTGATCCTGGCCGCCGGCGCATGGAGCGGGGAGGCGAGCCTGCTTCCCGGCGACCTCGCCGTGCCGGTCCGGCCGCTCAAGGGACAGTCGCTGGCCCTGCGCACGACCAAGCGCACCGGCACCCTCTCCCGCATGGTCTGGACCGACGCGGTGCACATGGCGCCGAAGGGCGACGGACACCTCATCATCGGCGCCACGGTGGAGGATTGCGGCTTCACCAGCGGTGTCACCGCGGGCGGAATGTTCGCCTTGCTGGAGGGCGCGCGGCGGGTTCTGCCCGGTATCGAGGAGATGGAGATCGACGCGGTCTGGAGCGGCTTCCGCCCGACCTCGGACGACGACGCACCGATCATCGAGGAGGCCGCGCCCGGCCTCGTCGTCGCTACCGGCCATCACCGCAACGGCTACCTGCTCGCCCCCGCGACCGCCGACGCCGTGGCGACGCTCCTCACCGAGGGCGCGCTGCCGGACTTCGCCCGCGGCTTCGGACGGGCGCGCTTCTCATTATCGAATCAAACCGGAGGGAGGGCCGTGGCATGAGGCTGACCGTCAACGGAGAGACCTGCGAGCGCGAGGCGGCCGACCTCGCCGCCCTGTTCGCGACCGAAGCCGAAGAGCGGGGCATCGAGAGTTCCCAGGGAATCGCCATCGCCGTCAACGGCCGCGTCGTGCGCAAAAGCGTCTGGGCCGAAACGTCACTCAATGAGGGCGACCGGATCGAGATCGTCCGCGCCATGCAGGGAGGCTGACCATGAACCATCACGACACCACCCTCGCCCAGCCCGACGCCACCGGAGACGACGCGCTGGTGATCGCCGGCATCCGGCTCTCCTCGCGGCTGTTCATCGGCACGGCCGGCTATCCCAGCCAGGAGATCATGGCGCAGTCGGTGCGCGCCTCGGGCGCCGAGGTCGTCACCGCCTCGATCCGCCGGGTCTCGCTCCAGGGGCACGGCTCGGACACCTTTCAGAAGCTGAAGGGCGCCCGCTTTCTGCCCAACACCGCCGGCTGCGAAACGGCCCGCGACGCGATCATGACCGCTGAACTCGCCCGCGAGGCACTCGGCACGTCCTGGATCAAGGTCGAGGTGATCGGCGACCGCGAGACGCTCTATCCGGATGTCACCGAGTTGCTCGAAGCCTGCCGGCACCTCGTCGATGACGGCTTTACGGTGCTGCCCTATTGCAACGACGATCCCGTGATCTGCGAGCGGCTGGCCGATCTCGGCTGCGCCGCGGTGATGCCGATGGGCTCTCTGATCGGTTCGGGGATGGGCATCGCCAACCCGGCCAATATCGAGTTGATTTGCCGCCGGGCCAAGGTGCCGGTGATCGTCGATGCCGGCATCGGCACCGCCTCGGACGCGGTGATCGCGATGGAGCTGGGCGCCGCCGCCTGCCTCGTCAACACCGCCGTGGCGAAGGCCGACGACCCGGTGCGGATGGCCGGCGCCATGCGCCACGCGGTCGAGGCGGGCCGGCTCGCGCATCTGGCCGGGCGCATTCCGCGCCGCGGCCGGGCTGAGCCGTCGAGCCCGCAGCTCGGCCTCGTGGGCTCGTGAGGGCGGGTGACGCTCCCGCCGCTTCTGGTCGTCACCGACCGCCACGGGGCGGCGCGACCGCTGACTGAGACCGTCCGGGCGGCAGTGGCGGGGGGCGCGCGCTTCGTCTGGCTGCGCGACCGCGATCTCGACCGCGACGCGCGGCGGGATCTCGCCCGCGACCTGATCGCGCTCCTGCAGCCGGTCGGCGGACGGCTCGTCGTCGGCGGTGATGCGGGGCTGGCGGTCGAGATCGGGGCGCAAGGCGTGCACCTGCCGGGCTCCGCCGGGATCGACGGCATCCGCGCGGCGCGGACGGCACTCGGCGCCGCGGCGCTGATCGGGTTCTCGGCCCACTCGGTCGCGGAGATCGCGGCGATTGCGGCGGTGGGCGCCGACTACGCAACCCTCAGCCCGATTTTTCCCACCGCGAGCAAGCCCGGCTACGGCCCCACCCTCGGTCTCGCCGCCTTGCGCGCCGCGGCGGCCCATGGCCTGCCGGTCTTCGCGCTCGGTGGGATCGACGGGGACAACGCCCGCGCCTGCCGCGAGGCCGGGGCGGCGGGCGTCGCCGTGATGGGCGGCGTGATGCGCGGGTCCGATCCGCGCGACGCCACCGCCCGGTTCGTCGCCGCGCTCACTTGAGGGCGGCGATGCCGGCTTGGCAGAACCACCACGTCCTGATCGCCCGTGCCGCCTGAGCAGCCGATGGCACCGACGATCCGGCCCTCGACCACCCGAGGGAATCCGCCCGGCGAGGCCGCCCGCTCCGGATCCCGGGTGCCGTAATAGGCCGAACGTGGCGTAGGCGTTGAAGAACACCCGCGTCTCGCGTTGCGCTTGCCCGCCTCAACCTCAGCCTCGGCCTCCGCCGCCGCGACCACGCGCCGGGCGGCGTCGAGGCCGATCGGCGTGCCTCCGGCGGAGGGGTGCGGCTTCGGCTCGGGCGTCGGGGCGGCCGCACGCACGGTCACTGCGCCCAGCAGGCCGGCGGCGGCAAGGAATCCGGCGATCATCGGGCGGGTTCCTCCGGCGGTGAGCCACTGGCGGGCTCTTCCACGCGAAGGTTACACTCGACCTGTGTGCCTCTCCGGGGCCGGCGCCGGACCCTGCCGGATATCGCCCCTGCGCCGATCACCCCTGGCGCTGTGGCGTAAGGCGTATAGAAGCCCTGACAGAATTCTTTTCCAACAAGGCGCCCGGCCAGGGCTGCGAGCCGAACCGCATGATCAACTCTCCCCTCATGACCGTCATGGTCGATGCCGTTCGCAAGGCCGCCCGCGGGCTCAAGCGCGACTTCGGCGAGATCGAGAACCTCCAGGTCTCCCGCAAGGGCCCCGGCAATTTCGTCTCGGCGGCCGATCGGAAGGCGGAGGAGGTCCTGCGCGACGCGCTGATGAAGGCGCGGCCCGGTTACGGCCTCATCATGGAGGAGAGCGGGATCATCGAGGGCACCGACCGGAGCCACACCTGGCACGTCGATCCCCTCGACGGGACAACGAACTTCCTGCACGGCATCCCGCATTTCGCGATCTCGGTCGGGCTCGAGCGCGACGGCCAGATCGTTGCCGGCGTGATCTACGATCCGGCCAAGGACGAGTTGTTCATCGCCGAGCGCGGCAAGGGCGCCTTCCTCAACAATCGCCGCCTGCGCGTTTCCGGACGACAGGATTTCGCCGACGCGCTGGTCGCCTATGGCACGCCCTATCTCGGCCGCGGCAGCCATGGCCGGTTGCTCAAGGAGGTCGCCGCGGTGATGGCGGTCTCCGGCGGCACCCGCCGCCTCGGCTCGGCGGCGCTCGATCTCGCCTACGTCGCCTGTGGCCGGACCGACCTCTACTGGGAGCGCGACCTCCAGACCTGGGACATCGCGGCCGGCATCATCCTCGTACGCGAGGCCGGCGGCTTCGTCTCCAGCGCGGATGGCGGCGCCGAGCCGCTCGCGGCCCGCTCCGTGGCCTGCGGCAACGAGGTGCTGCACCGTGAGCTGATCGGCCTGCTGCGCAAGGCCGCCGCCTGACGGGCGGGGCTCCCTCGCTCCTCGCCACCGTTCCATCGAACGTCCTGCATCGCCGTCAACCGAGCACCCCGCATGGAAGCCCGCCGCCACTCCGCTCTGAAGGACTCGGTCCGCTCGATTCCCGACTATCCGAAGCCGGGCATCATTTTTCGCGACATCACGACCCTGCTCAGCGATCCGCGCTCGTTCCGCCGGGCGGTCGATTCGCTGGTGCACCCTTACGCGGGGGGGCGGATCGATCAGGTCGCGGGCATCGAGGCGCGCGGCTTCATCCTCGGCGGCGCGGTGGCGCATCAGCTCTCCTCGGGCTTCGTGCCGATCCGCAAGAAGGGCAAGCTGCCCCACAAGACCGTCTCGACGGCCTACGCGCTGGAATACGGCACCGACGAGATCGAGATCCACGTCGACGCGATCAAGCCGGGCGATCGGGTGATCCTCGTCGACGACCTCATCGCCACCGGCGGCACGGCGACGGCGGCGGTGAACCTTCTGCGCCAGCTCGGTGCCGAGGTGATCGCCGCCTGCTTCGTGATCGATCTGCCGGAGATCGGCGGCGCCCAGCGCCTGCGGGATCTCGGCGTCACCGTGCGCACGCTGATGGAATTCGAGGGGCACTGAGCCCCTCAGGGCGCAGGGGTTTCCCCGGGCTGGCGATGTTCGTCATCGCCAACGTCAGCGCAGCGACCGGCCCTCAGGCTGCCAGGCTGTCGAACAGGCCCTTGCCGTCGGTGCCGCCGACGAGGCCGTCCACGAAGTTCTCGGGGTGGGGCATCATGCCGAGCACATTGCGCTGCTCGGAGTAGATGCCGGCGATGGAATTGAGCGAGCCGTTGCGGTTCGCGTCCTCGGTCAGCGCACCGCTGGCGTCGCAATAGCGGAAGGCGATGCGGCCCTCGCCCTCGAGGCGGCCGATCGTCTCGGAATCGGCGAAGTAGTTGCCCTCGCCATGCGCCACGCAGACGTCGATCACCTGACCCTCTGTGTAGGCCGAGGTGAAACGCGTGTCGGCGCGCTCGACCCGCAGGAACTGCCGGTGGCAGATGAAGCGGCGGTTGACGTTGCGCATCAGCACGCCCGGCAGCAGGCCCGATTCGCACAGGATCTGGAAGCCGTTGCAGATGCCGAGCACGAGGCCGCCGCGGGCGGCGTGCGCGCGCACCGCATCCATGGCCGCTGCCCGGCCGGCGATCGCGCCGCAGCGCAGATAATCGCCGTAGGAGAACCCGCCGGGTACCACCGCGAGGTCGGTGCCGGCAGGCAGTTCGGTGTCGGCGTGCCACACGCTGACGACCTCCGCACCGGAGCAGCGGAGTGCGCGGGCCACGTCGCCGTCGCGATTCGAGCCCGGAAAGACGACGACGGCGGCGCGCATCAGGCGATCTCGACGGTGTAGTTCTCGACGACGGTGTTCGCGAGCAGCTTGTCGCAGGCGGCCTTCAGCGTCGCCTCGGCCTGTTCGCGGTTCTCCGAGGCGACCTCAAGGTCGAACACCTTGCCCTGGCGTACGCCGGAGACCTCATCGATCCCGAACGACTTCAGGGCTGCCTCGATCGCCTTCCCCTGCGGATCGAGAACGCCTGTCTTCAACGTGACGACGATGCGGGCTTTCATGGCGGGCACTCGTTTGGGAAATCGGCGGGCCGCGCCGTGCGGGGGCGGCGATGCCGGGGACGGAGGGGATTGCGCTCGATCGCGTACGAGTGAGCCGGATGTTCGAGGCGACCCGAGAGCAGGCGATGAGCGATCGGCCGTATCCCGGAAATCTATCGCGGTTTCGTGAAGACGTCACCGCTCGAGAAGAATCACCGGCGACGGGTCGAGCCGATCGGCTCGGCTTCGGTGGCGCGGCGCCAGAGCTGGACCATGATCCAGGCGGCGACGAGGCTGAACAGAGCCATGAGCACGTGGCCGACTTGGTCGCCGAGATCGAGCAATCCGGCCAGCGCCCAGCCGGCCGCGATGGCCGCAGCGAACACTTCCGTGCCGACCAGCACCATGAGGCCGAGTATCGTGATGAGGTTCCGCATACCCGCGTAAGCCTGTTCCGCTCTTCGAGCGGCGAAATAGCCCTAGGCCGGGGCCTGGCGCAACCGCCCGGAACCAACGAGGACACACAGATAAGGTATGAATGCCTCGGGCACGCGCCTGCGCGGATGCCTCGGCAACGAAAAAGGGCCGGCGGTTTCGATCCGCCGGCCCTTTTCAGCTTTAGCGCGGTGCTCGCTTTGCGAGGATGCGCTGGAGCGTACGCCGGTGCATGTTGAGGCGCCGTGCCGTCTCGGAGACGTTGCGGCTACACAGCTCGTAGACGCGCTGGATATGCTCCCAGCGCACCCGGTCGGCCGACATCGGGTTCTCCGGCGGGTCGGCCCGCTCGCCCGGCTGCGCCATCAGCGTGCCGTGGATCTCGTCGGCATCGGCCGGCTTGGCGAGATAGTCGAAGGCGCCGAGCTTGACCGCCGTCACCGCCGTGGCAATGTTTCCGTAGCCGGTCAGGATCACGCCTCGGGCCTCGGGGCGGCGCTCCTTGAGGCGGGCGATCACGTCGAGCCCGTTGCCGTCGCCGAGCCGCATGTCGATCACGGCGAAAGCGGGCGCTTTGGTCTCGACGGCCGCCACGCCCTCGCTCACGCTCTCGGCCACGTGGACCTCGTATCCGCGCGCTTCCATCGCCCGGGCGAGGCGGGTCGAGAAAGGCTTGTCGTCGTCAACGATCAGCAGGCTGCGATCGCTGAAGGCGGAAAGGGGATCGGCATCGGACAGAAAAGCGGTGTCAGAGCTCGGCACCGTCGTCCCGCTCTGCGTCAGCATGCGGTGCTCCTCGTGGGTTCGGGTCATCTCTTTGCATTATATAGGTGCGGCATCCCGTTCCGTTAGGGGTCTCAGAGAATTGTGCGCAACGGGATGGGGCACAATCACTTCCCTCTCGAAAACGTGACGAGGCCACGTCACCCGCACCAGCGCGCCGCGCTGTCCCGCTTCCGTGATGTTGGACAGCAGGAGCTGCGCGCCGGAGCGCTCGATCAACGTCTTGGCGATGAACAGGCCGAGTCCGAGCCCTCCGCCGACCTCGTCGGGATTCTGCGAACGGTCGCGATTGCGGGTGGTGACGTAGGGTTCCCCCGCTCGCAACAACACCTCGCTGGGGAAACCGGGGCCGTCGTCGCGGACCGTCAGCGTGACGCGCTCGGCGTCCCATCCGGCCTCGATCACGACCCGCGATTCGGCGAAGTCCACGGCGTTGTCGAGAATGTTGGCGAGCCCGAACATCACCCCCGGATTGCGGCGGCAGACCGGCTCCGGCCCCTCGCCCTGCCGCACGACCTCGACGGCGATGCCGAGCGCCCGCTGCGGCGCCACCAGTTCCTCGACGAGATGACCGAAGGTGACGGTCTGGAGGAAGCTCTCACCCTCCTCGTTCTCCTCGCCCATCGAAGTGAGCTTCGAGAGGATGCCGCGGCAGCGATCGACCTGATCGCGCAGCAGGCTCAGATCTTCGGCGATGGCGGGCGAGGCGGTCGGGCCGAGCTGCCGGTCGAGTTCCCTGGCCACGACCATGATCGTGCCGAGCGGCGTCCCGAGTTCGTGCGCCGCCGCCGCGGCCAGCCCGTCGAGCTGCGACAGGTGCTGCTCGCGGGCGAGAACCAGTTCGGTCGCGGCCAGCGCCCGGGCGAGCTGGCGCGTCTCCTCCGCCACCCGCCACGCGTAGACGCCGGTGAAGGCGGTGCCGAGCAGGATCGCGGTCCAGACCCCCGAGACGTAGAGGAAGGGCAGCTCGATCCGCCCGTCGGCGAACCAGGGCAGGGGGCGGTGGACGAGGGCGAGCAGGGTGGCGAGCCCGACCGCCAGCAGACCGAGCGCGAGGGTCCGCTCCGGCGGCAGGGCGGTGGCCGAGATCAGGACGGGGGCGAGGAACAGGAGCGAGAAGGGATTCTGCAATCCGCCGGTGAGGAACAGCAGGCCCGCGAGTTGCACGATGTCGAAGGCGAGAAGCAGCGCTGCCGAATCGTCGCTCAGGCGGTAGCTCGCGGGAAAGCGGATGCGCAGCGCGAGGTTCAGCCAGCATGAGGTGGCGATGACGAGGAAGCACCAGCCGAAGGGCAGGTTGAGCCCGAGCCCGAACTGGGCGCCGACGACTGCCGCGCTCTGCCCGGTGAGCGCGAGCCAGCGCAGGCGAACGAAGGTGTCGAGCCGCAGGTGGCGGCCCGTCGGGGTTAGGGTCTTGTGGGCCGCGTCCATCATGGTGCGGCTACGATAGGGCTGGCGGGGGGAACGTCCACGGACGCGTTACCGGCCCGTTGTAATTTTGAAGGATTTCGCTGCTTGCAACATTCGATAAGATCGACGGGAGCACGGCCGGTTCGGGAGCCGCGCCGGGGAGTGCCGAAATGGATCTGGCGTATATCTGGTACGAGACGGCCCGCGCGATGTTGACGCCGGCTCGGCTCGCGGCGGACGCGGCTCGGCACAGCCTGGATAACCCCGGAAATCCGCTCGCCTACGGTCCCTATGCCCGCTCGACGGCTGCCGCGCTGGAGATGTTCGAGCGCGTGACCCGCCGCTACGGCAAGCCGGCCTTCGGCCTGCCCACGACCGTCATCGACGGCCAAGGCGTTCCGGTCTCGGAGCGCGTCGTCTGGGAACGGCCCTTCGGTCGCGTGATTGCCTTCGACCGGGCGCTGCCCGCCGGGCATTCGGAGCCGCAGCCCAAGCTCCTGATCGTGGCGCCGATGTCGGGCCATTACGCGACGCTCCTGCGCGGCACCGTCGAGGCGATGCTGCCCAACCACCGGGTTTTCATCACGGATTGGTCCGACGCGCGCATGGTCCCGTTGCTGGACGGGCGCTTCGACCTCGACACGTATATCGATTACCTGCAGGCGATGTTCCGTGACCTCGGGCCGGACCTGCACGTGATGGCCGTCTGCCAGCCCGCCGTGCCGGTCTTCGCCGCCGTCGCTCTGATGGAGGCGGCGGATTCGGCCCACGTGCCGGTCTCGATGACCCTGATGGGCGGGCCGATCGACACCCGCCGCTCGCCGACCGCCGTGAATTGCCTCGCGCAGGAGCGCGGCATGGCCTGGTTCGAGAAGAACTGCATCACGGTGGTGCCGCCGCTCTATCCGGGGGTGATGCGCCGGGTCTATCCCGGCTTCCTGCAGCTTTCGGGCTTCATGGCAATGAACCTCGATCGCCACGTCACCGCCCATACCGACATGTTCCACCACCTCGTGACCGGCGACGGCGATTCGGCGGAGAAGCACCGCGACTTCTACGACGAGTATCTCGCGGTGATGGACCTGACGGCGGAGTTCTACCTCCAGACCGTGCAGACCGTCTTCGTTGATCACGCCCTGCCGCGGGGGCGGATGCGCCATGGCGGACGGCTGGTCGATCTCTCGGCCATCCGCCGCTGCGCCATCCTCGCCGTCGAGGGCGAGAACGACGACATTTCCGGCGTCGGCCAGACCAAGGCCGCCCTCGACCTGACCCCGAACCTGCCCGATGCCCGCAAGGCCTACCACATGCAGGAGAAGGTGGGGCATTACGGCGTGTTCAACGGCTCGCGCTTCCGGTCCGTCATCGCCCCGCGCATCGCCCGCTTCGTACGGGAGATGGAGGGCAGCGCCTGACCGCGACGCGGGCAAGCGTCCGATCAGGTGGATTTCCGGTGAGAGAGGCATTGCTGGGATGGCTGAGCCGGCCGGCTGCGGCTAGGCTCGCGGGCATGACGCGCGCCCTGCTGCGACGGCCGGATCCGGATCACATCGAGATCGCTCATGACGGGCAGACCTTTCGCGTCACCATTCTTCGGCGGCCGACCGCGCGCCGGCTGACCCTGCGGGTTTCGAGTGCGACCGGCGCGGTGGTTCTCACGCTGCCGATCCGGTCGTCGCTCGCCACGGCTCAGAAGTTCGCGCAGAGCCACGGCGGCTGGATCGCCGCCCGCCTCGCCAAGCTGCCCGAGCGGGTGCCGTTCGCGGAAGACTCGGTCATCCCGCTGCGCGGTGTGCCGCACCGGATCGTGGCGCGGGACGGGCGCGGCATGGCCGAGGCGGATCCCGCGAGCGGGACGCTCGCCGTCCCAGGCGATCCGGCGCACATGCCGCGCCGTGTCCGCGAGTTCCTGATGCGGGAGGCCCGGCGCGACCTGTCGCAATCGGTGGCGGTCTACGCGACGCGCCTCGGCCAGCGGCCGGCGCGGGTGACGTTGCGCGACACCCGCAGCCGCTGGGGGTCCTGCACCGCTCGCGGCGAGCTGAATTTCTCCTGGCGGCTGATCCTCGCGCCGCCCGTGGTGCTCGACTACCTCGTCGCCCACGAGATGGCGCATCTGCGCGAGATGAACCATTCCCCCCGCTTCTGGGCGCTCACCAACGAACTCTGTCCCCATGTGGATGAGGCGGAGCGGTGGCTGAAGCGGCACGGCTCGGAACTGCACCGCTACGGCTGACTCCAAATCCGGTCGATCCCTGCGGATTCGGGCGATCCCCAGGCGCCGCCTCCGGTCCGATCGACCGGAACCGGCTCAGTACTTCGTCACGATCGCCCGGCTGCGGGCAGGCGCGGCCTCGGCCGGCCAAGTCGGGCGCGGATCGACGTGGCCCGGCCACAGGGTGCGGGGCGCGACGTTTTCGCAAACCTCGCGCTGACGCAGGTAGGTGGGGCGGCCCATCGCATCGCGGCGCAGCACGGTGCCACCGTCCCGGCAGAAGCCGGCGATGGCCGCCGCGTCGCCACGACGGCGCCCGCGCGGGTTCCGCTCCACGGGCGGATGCTCGATGGTGAGCGGCGCCTGATGGTTGAGGGAGCGCTCGATATAGGTCGTCGTCGCCTCGGGCGGGAGGTAATCCGACTCCTCGAACGGCAGGGAGAGGGCGGAAGCGCCCCCGCAACCCACCGCGACGAAGAGGGTCGCGAGGGCGAGGGGGGAGGCGAGGCGGCGCATGGCGGTTTCCTCGGATGAAGGGGAGCTTGACCTTACCTTAGGGCAGCCGGGCGGCGAGGGGTAGCCGCTTTGCCCCATTCCCGACACACCCTCGCCGCGATTGCTTGACACCGGGAAACCTGCATGGTCCCAACGCCCGAGGCCGGGCGGCATCTCCGAACGCCTCGACTGCGTTAGCGCGAGGGGGCATCCGCCGGAGCCGGCCACCGTCTCGACAAGCGATCGATCGGAGTTCGTATGAGTCTGTTTGCGGGCGTGGTTCGGGCTTTGCGTCCTGGGGCCGGCCGCCGTCTTGCGCTGGCGGCCGCGACCGCCGCGACGGTGCTGGCCGGGGGCGGCGCCGCACAGGCCCAGGGGACCGTGCGCAAGACCTTCGACGACTGGCAGTTGCGCTGCGAGACGCCGGCCGGTGCCAAGGCCGAGCAATGCGCCCTCGTGCAGTACGTGGCGGCGGAAGACCGGCCGAACCTCAACCTCGTCGTCATCGTGCTGAAGATCGCCGACAACCGCGGCTACCTGCTGCGGGTGCAGGCTCCGCTCGGCATCCTCCTGACCTCCGGCCTCGGCCTCAAGATCGATCAGACCGATATCGGCCGCGCCAGCTTCGTGCGCTGCCTGAGCATGGGCTGCGTCGCCGAGGTGGTGATGGATGACGGCCTGATCAAATCGATGCGCAACGGGTCGCAATCGACCTTCATCGTCTTCCAGACGCCGGAGGAGGGGGTCGGCATCCCGGTCTCGATGAAGGGCTTCGGCCCCGGTTTCGACGCGCTCAAGTAGGATCGTCCGGCTCCGGAGCGTTCAAGGGATCGCCGGGAAAGGGCAGGGAACGGTCAAACGATGCGCAGGGCGTTGATCATCCTCGGTGGATTGGTGCTGGCCGTGCCCGGCACGGCGCGGGCCGAACCGGGCAGCTTCTTCAAGAACATGTTCGGCGGCCGCGAGGGCGACGCACCGGCGGTCACCGCGCCGCGGGCGCAGGACCCCGACGACGTCTATTGCCCGCCGGTCTTCGTTCCGGATGGCGGCGCCGCGGTCCAGGCTTTCGCGGGAGCTGCGGGCGACAACCGGCGCCTGCGCCATCAGATCGTGCTCGGCCGGCTTAGCCGGGAGTGCAAGGCGCGGCCCGACGGCTCGGTCGCGGTGCGTGTCGGCGTCGAGCTGCGTGCCCTGCTCGGACCGGCCGGTGCGGCCGGGCGTTTCGACGTGCCGGTGACCATCGGCGTGAAGTACAACGAGCAGCCCGTGATGATGCGCAGCCACCGTGTTGCGGTGGCGATTCCGGCAGGCGCCGCCCAGGGCGAGGCGACGGTTATCGAGAACGATCTCACCGTGCCCGCCGACAAGGCGATGGGCTACGACATCGAGGTGACCCTGGCCGGCGCCTCGGCGCGCCCGAAGCCGGCCGCGCGCCGCCGCAAGCCCGCACCCGCGGCGGCGGCGGCGGAACAGGGTGAGGCCCCGGCCGCACAATGACGGGATTGCCCGCGCAGCATGGCTCGAAACCTGCCGGAGGACGGCATCGCCACGCCTGATGCAAGGGGAGGCGATGGGCGGGGCGTGTGGCAGGGTCGGGAGACGCCGTTCTCCCTGGTGCCCGCTGACGACCCCCTGTTCGACCGCCGCCTCGTCCTGTCGCCCCCTGAGCGGAGGCCGTGGCAGTGTCGTTGGATCGTCCTGACCTATACGCTGCCCGTGCATGCGCGGCCGCAGAGGCCTCTGCTGCGCCTGCTTCGCGGCGCCGGCCGACGCGACGGCTTCGTGCTGCCGGGTGTTGCCCTCGGCGTCGCACGCTGGCTCGGCTACCTGCCGGGCGATTGCGAGGGCATCGAGATCGCCGCAGAGTCGGGCTTCGCGCTGGAGCGCGTCGGGCTGCGGAGCAGCGCGAGCGTCTTTGCGGAGGCGCTGCTGAAGCGGCCGGGACGCGCCGCAGCCGCCCTGCACGCGGCTGTCGCGCGCGACGAGCGGCGCTGGCGCGACAGCCTTCGCGGCGCCTGCGCGGTGTCACCCCTTGTCCGCTATCCGGCCTGGAAGGCGTCGCGGCTGTTTCGGGTCACGCCGGCCGAGCCGAAATCCGGCGCGCAGATCCGCCTCGTTCTCCCGGCTCCCTTCGCGCGTGCCGATGCGGTGGCGCGCAGCGTCGCGAGCCTGCGCGCCCAAACCCATCAAGACTGGTCTCTCCTCATCGCCTGGACGGATGGCGCCCCACCAACGAATCCGGCTATCGACCGGCGCGTCCTCTCCACCCCATGGAATCCGGCCGCGACGCTGCACGAGCTTGGCGGCGGGGCCGACCTGTTCGGCCTGCTCCGCCCCGGCGACATCCTGGCTCCTGACGCACTGCGCCAGCTTGCCAAGAGCGCCGAGGCGGCCGCGATGGTCTATGCCGATGAGGAGACCGGCGGCCGGACGCTCAGGCCGCGCCTCAAGCCGGACTGGAGCCCCGATCTGGCGCTTGCCACGGGCTATGTCGGTGCGCCCGCGCTGATCGCGAGGGACTTCCTCGCCGGCCTGTCCGCCGAGCCGGTGGGCACGCCCGACGCCTTGGCCCTCACCCTCGATCTCGCGGCCGGATCCGCGGCCCGTGTCGCCCACATCCCCCGCATCCTGTGCCGTCGCGAGCCCGTCAGAGCCGATCCGGCTGTCCGCGCGCTCCACCTCGACCGCCACCTGCGCACCACGGGATCGCCGGCGCGTGCAGCGCTCCACGACGGCCGCCTCGATCTTCGATGGCCGCTGCCGGACCCGGCACCGCTCGTCAGCATCATCATCCCCTCCCGCGACCGGCTCGATCTGATCGCGCGGGTCACCGAGGATGTCCTCGAGAAGACGCCCTATCCCGCCCTCGAACTGGTGATCGTGGACAACGGTTCGACGGAGCCGGCCGTGCTCGATCTGTATGAGCGGTTACGCCTCGATCCGCGGGTCCGGATCGAGCCCTATCCGCACCCCTTCAATTTCTCGGCGCTGGTCAATGCCGGCGCGCAGAAGGCGCGCGGCGACGTCCTCGTGCTGCTCAACAACGACGTGGCGGTGCTGCGACCCGACTGGCTCGACGTCCTCGTCGCCCAGGCGGTCCGACCGGAGGTTGGCGCGGTCGGCGCGAAACTGCTCTACGAGGATGGGCGCCTTCAACACGCGGGTGTCGTGGTCGGGCTCGGCGGCGAGGCCGGCCATATCCTGCGCCGCCGCCCCGCCGACACGCCCGGCCATCTCGATCGCTTGAGCGTGGCGCACGAGGTGTCAGGCGTCACGGCGGCCTGCCTCGCCGTTGCGCGAGAGAAATACCAGGCCGTCGGTGGTTTCGACGAAGAGACCTTTGCCGTGGACTTCAACGACATCGACTTCTGCCTGCGCCTCGGCGTGCGGGGTTGGAAGACGGTGTGGACACCGCACGCGGTGCTGTCTCACCTCGAATCGGTGAGCCGCGGCCGGCCGGTCGGTGCCGCCCGCGCGCGCTTCGAACGCGAGGCCGCCGCCTTCACCGCGCGCTGGCGCGACGTGATCCGGCACGATCCGTTCTACCATCCGGCCCTCTCGCTCACGACTTTCGGCGAGGAACTGGAATGAGCGCCGACGGCTCGCCCCCGGCATGGCCCGACGCCCTGCTCTTCGCCGCCGAGCCCGCCCCGAGACGCCTCGCGCTCCTCGCCCGGGCGCTCCGCCAGCCGAGGCGGGCTCTGCCGATCCTGTCGGCGCGGCTCTCCGGCCGGCGATTGCGGGCGGCGCAGGCTTTCGTCGCGCTGGTCGGCGCCCATCCTCGTCTGGACCGGCCCCGCATCGTGCCACCGCCGAGCGAGCCGCAGGCCGCCCTCGCCGCGGCGGGGATCGAGCGCATTGGGACGGACGCGCAGGGCGCGATCCGCATCACCGCGGACGGACCTCCGATCGTCCTGCTCACGTCCGAAGGCCAGCACATCGCGGCGGGCGCGGCGGCCGCCATCGCCGCCGCCTTCGCCGATCCGGATCGTCACGCGATCTACGGCGACGCGTTGTTCAGCCACGCCGTCCATGGCTCCTGGCTTCCCCTGCTGCGTCCGGCCTTCGATCGGGACTACCTGCACACGGTCGACTATCTCGGCCCCGTCATCGCCTTTCGCCGCGCCAGCGTGATCGGCATCGACACCGTTCCCGGCGCCGCCGCGCTCGATCTGGCCCTGGGGATCGCGGACCGCTTCGGCCCAGGCGCCGTGCGCCATCTGCCGCGCCTCCTGTCCTTCGGACGTTTCGAAGAGAGGGGGGAGGGGCGAACGGCGCGGCGGGAGGCGGTCCGGCGTGATCTCGATCGGATGGGGGAGGGGGGCACGCCCGTCCTCGTCGGGCAAGACGGCGTGATTCGCCTCGACCGGCCGCTGCCGGAGCCGCGCCCCCTCGTCAGCCTGATCGTCCCCACCCGCGACCGGCTCGACCTGCTTCGGCCCTGCATCGAGAGCCTGCGTCACCGCACCGACTGGCCGGCCAAGGAGATTCTGATCTGCGACAACGACAGTCGCGATCCCGAGACGCTCGCCTATTTCCGCACGCTCGAGGCAGAGGGCGCGGCGCGGGTCGTTGCCTGTCCGGGCCCTTTCGACTTCGCCGCGATCAACAACCGCGTGGCGGCGCAAGCGCGCGGACGCCTCCTGGCCTTCATCAACAACGACGTCGAGGCCGAGGCGCCGGACTGGCTGGAGCGCATGGTCCGCGAGGCCCTGCGCCCCGATATCGGGGCGGTCGGGGCCCGGCTGGTCGATGGTGAGGGCCGGATCCAGCATGGCGGGATCGTGCTCGGCACCGGCGGTCTCGTCACCCACGGCCACCGCCATTTCGCCGGAGATGCGGCGGGCTATCTCGGCGCCTTGCGCGCCACCCGAAGCGTCTCGGCCGTGACCGCCGCCTGCCTCGTCATCGAGGCGGACAAGTTCTCTCGCGTCGGCGGCTTCGATGCATCGACCTTCACCATCGATTTCAACGACGTCGATCTCTGTCTGCGGCTGAACGCCGTGGGCCTGCGAACCCTCTATGTCGGGGGCGCCCGCCTCCATCACCGGGAATCGGCGAGCCGCCGGCCCTCACCGGCGGCGGCCGCCCGACACCGTGCCGAGGTCGAGGCGCTGAGAACGCGATGGGGGCCGCTGCTCGCGCAGGACCCCCATTATCATCCGGGCTTCGACCCGGACCTCTCGACCCATCTGCGCCTTCGCCGAGGTTGGACCGGCATGGAGCCGGCCGAGCCGCGCTGACGACGCTTCGTGTCTCTCACAAAACTCCCGCTGCACCGTCCTCGTCAGAGGGAGAACGGTCGGAGATCGGGAGTTTCGCGAGGCACGCTTACTGCACCAGGCGCGGGCCGCCGGCCTGAACCTTCTCGTTCTCGGACATGATGCCGAGACGCTTGGCGACCTCGGTATAGGCCTCGATCAGGCCGCCGAGATCCTTGCGGAAGCGGTCCTTGTCGAGCTTGTCCGAGGACTTGATGTCCCACAGCCGACAGGAATCGGGGGAGATCTCGTCGGCGACGACGATGCGCATCAGGTCGCCCTCCCACAGGCGGCCGGTCTCCATCTTGAAGTCGACGAGACGGATGCCGACACCGAGGAAGAGGCCGGACAGGAAATCGTTGACGCGGATGGCCAACGCCATGATGTCGTCGATCTCCTGGGGTGTCGCCCAGCCGAACGCGGTGATGTGCTCTTCGGACACCATCGGGTCGTTGAGCTGGTCGTTCTTGTAGTAGAACTCGATGATCGAGCGCGGCAATTGCGTGCCTTCCTCGAGCCCGAGCCGCGTCGCCAGCGAACCGGCGGCGACGTTGCGCACCACCACCTCGAGCGGAATGATCTCGACCTCGCGGATCAGTTGCTCGCGCATGTTGAGCCGGCGGATGAAGTGCGTCGGCACGCCGATGTCGTTGAGGTGCTGAAAGACGAACTCGGAAATCCGGTTGTTCAGCACACCCTTGCCGTCGATCACCTCGTGCTTCTTCGCGTTAAAGGCGGTCGCGTCGTCCTTGAAGTGCTGGATGAGCGTCCCCGGCTCGGGTCCCTCGTAGAGGACCTTCGCCTTGCCCTCGTAAATGCGACGGCGGCGGTTCATAGGCGTGTACCGTGGTTTGAGGAAGTCCATGGGGCCGAGGCTCCTTCGGAACTGGCACTTGAGGCGAAATCCGCGGCGCGGCGGCCCGTCTGGCGGGCAGACGGCCGGATTATGCTTCCCGAGAGAGACATGTCCGGCCGCCTTAGCATCAATCTACCGGAACGAGGTTTGCAGCACAACGCGTTGGCCGGACAACGCATTGCCGCCGTGGACGCAGACCCGCCTAATCCCTGGATGATATGGGGGTGAGTGCGGTCGTCTTCGAGGGGTAGCGGCACAGATCCGCGATGCTGCAACGCGGGCAATCCGGCCGACGGGCCTTGCAGGTGTAGCGCCCGTGCAGGATCAGCCAGTGATGGGCGTTGAGCCGGAACGGCTCCGGCACCCGCGCCTCCAGCCCCGCCTGCACCTTGTCGGTTGTCGCTGCGGAAACCAGCGGAATGCGGTTCGAGACGCGAAAGATGTGGGTATCGACCGCGATCCGCGGCACGCCGAAGGCCACGTTGAGCACGACGCTCGCCGTCTTCGTCCCGACGCCCGGCAGCACCTCCAGGGCCTCGGCGTCGCACGGCACCGCGCCGTCGTGCCGCTCCAGCAGAATCCGCGACAACGCGATGACGTTCTTCGCCTTGGTGTTGAACAGGCCGATGGTGCGGATGAAGTGGCGGACCCGCTCCTCGCCGAGATCCAGCATCTTCTGCGGCGTGTCGGCGATGGCGAAGAGCGGAGCGGTCGCGAGGTTTACGCTTTTGTCGGTGGCCTGAGCCGAGAGCACCACGGCCACGAGCAGCGTGTAGGGATTGAGGTATTCGAGTTCCGAACGCGGTTCCGGATCGGCCGCGCGAAGCCGCGAAAAGACCTCGACCAGGGTCGCGTCATCGACAGGTTCGGGCGAGGTTTCGACGCCGGCCGCCAGAGCCGGCATCAGCTTGGCCTTGAGCTTTGCCGGCTTCACTGTCTTCTCGACAGACTTCGACGACTGACTTTTTACCGCACCAGGGGCAGAAGGGCGGGAAGACGGCTTTTTC